>JBAZLW010000248.1:0-4259 GCA_041650095.1 Hydrogenophilaceae bacterium
GTCTCCGCCGTCTACGACGCCCGGCCGCGCAACAGCTTCATCGCCGCGCTGAAGGACATTCCGGAAGTATGGGAGATTCCCTACGATGGCCGGGAGGTGTTCAAGGGCCTGGTGCACGACTACCGGTCCAAGGAAGCCATCCCCGAACCCGGCCCGCTGCCGGTGCGGCATATCGTCCTGGACGACATCCTGGACGACTTCTTCTTCGACCAGAAATACGACTACATACTGGGCGCCTCGCGCACCAGCCCCAAGGGTCAGGTCATCCACCTGGGCGCCGGGCGCAAGATCGCCGACCTGGACCTGGACGGCATGCCCCACCTGGGCTCCGGCATTACCTGGGACTGGACCGACAAGGCTGGCGTGGTCCACCCGGTCATGGCCTCGCCCAACCTGAAGAACGGCCATATCACCGTCATCGACATGAAGACCTGGCAGACCATCAGGACCATCCCCACCCAGGGGCCGGGCTTCTTCCTGCGCAGCCACGAGGCCACGCCCTACGCCTGGGCGGATGTCTTCTTCGGCCAGAACCGGGATGTCATGCACGTCATCGACAAACGTACCCTGGAAGTGGTGGCCGATCTCAAGCCCGAGCCGGGCAAGACCGCCACCCACGTCGAGTTCGACCGTTACGGCAAGTACGCCCTGGTGTCGCTGTGGGAGATGGACGGCGCCCTGATCGTGTATGACGCCAGGACCTTCAAGGAGGTCAAGCGCCTGCCGATGAAGCGCCCGGTCGGCAAGTACAACGTCTGGAACAAGACCCGGCTGTCCGAGGGCACCAGCCACTGAGGCGGCTTTTCACGCTGCATTGACCGCCCACGGGCGATCTGGCAATGAAAAAGGCCACGACCCGGGTCGTGGCCTGTCTTCCGTGCGGGCCGTTCAGGCGGAAGCCGGGCCTCCGCCGGGGTGGCCGTTGTCAGACTATGCCGAAGGCCCAGAGTACGGCGAAGTGGGCGACGATGGCGATGCTGACGAATACGAATACGGCCTTGTTTTCGTTCTGTTCGAAGATTCTTTGCAGGTTCATGATTCAGTCTCCGGATCGGGGTTGGGGGAAGTTTTCCGAAGGATAAAAAATGTCCGGTCGGGCGGCCTTGACCAAAGGCAAGCGGTAATGCGCCACTTGCGAAAAGTCAAAGCACTGGCGCACGCCGTTTTTGACAATGTCGGCACTCTTGGCATCGAGGAACCGACATGAACGAGATCACTGATTACCTTACCGAAGACCACGAACATTGCGACCGCCTGTTCGCCGAGGCGGAGAACGCCGTCGACGCCGGCGACTGGACACGGGTGGCCAAGCGTTTCGCCGCCTTCAGGCAGGACAGCCTGCGCCATTTCGCCCGCGAGGAAGGCATCCTGTTTCCGGCCTTCGAGGCGCGCACCGGCATGGTCGGCGGGCCCACCTTGGTGATGCGCGAAGAGCATGAGCAGATGCGCAACACCCTGGAGGCCATGGCCGCCGCTGTGACCGGCCGCGATGCCCACGCCTATCTCGGCCTGTCGGAGACGCTGCTGATGCTGATGCGGCAGCACAACATGAAGGAAGAGCGCATCCTCTATCCCATGGCCGACCAGGCCATGCCGGACGGCGCGGCGCTGGTCGCGCGCATGGTCGAGGTGACCGACTGAAGGTGCCGGCGCCATGAACAAGGAAATCCTGGTCGACGCCCGCTGGCTGGAGCCGCCCGAGCCGATAGAGCGGGTGCTCGATGCCCTCGACCGCCTGGGCGTCGGCGAGCGGATCCGTTTCCTGATCCATCGCGAGCCGCTGCCACTGTTTCCCATCCTCGATCGCCTGGGTTATCGGCACGAGGTCCGCCTGCTCGACGATGGCGACTTCGAAATTCTGATCCGGGCCGGGTGATGGCTGGCCTGACCTACGACCAGGGGCCCTCGCTGGTGGCGCCGCTGCGCCTGTTCCTGCTCGCCCCCCTGTTCCTGATGCTGGCCGCCGTGGCCGGCATCGCGCTCGGCCCGGACTGGCTGAGCGGACGCTGGTCGCCGGCGGCCCTGGCGCTGACCCACTTGATCACCCTGGGCTATCTCGGTGCGGTGATGCAGGGCGCCCTGTTGCAGATGCTGGCGGTGGTGCTGGGCTCGCCAATGCCGTGGTCGGGCGTGCTGTCCTGGTGCGGCCAGCTCGGTCTTGGCATCGGCTCGCCGCTCTTGGCGGCCGGCCTGTTGTTCGGCGCGCCGGTCTGCCTGGGCGTGGCCTCGGTCGCCCTGGCGCTGGCCTGGCTGCCCTTCCTGGCCGGTGTCGCCGTGGCCTTGAGCCGCGCCCTGAGCGGCGGCGAGATGGATTGGCCGCTTCGTCTGGCCGGGCTGGCCCTGCCGGTCACGGTGCTGACCGGCCTGGCCCTGGCCGGCGCCCTGGCCGGCCTCTGGTCCGTGCCGGACCTGGCCGGGCTGGTCGACCTGCATGCCGGCTGGGGCCTGTACGGCTGGATTCTGGTCCTGGTGGTGGGTGTGGCCTACCAGGTCGTCCCCATGCTGCAGATCACCCCGGCCTATCCGCGCCGGGTGACCCGCGCCCTGGCCTGGCTGCTGCCGGCCGGCCTGCTCGCCTACACGCTTGAGGTGCTGTCCGGCCTGCCCGGACTGCACTGGCTGGGCCTGGCCGCGGCCGGTGGCGGCAGCCTGGTCTTCGCTGCGGCGACGCTGACCCTGCAACAGCGCCGCCGGCGCAAGCTGGCCGACGTGACGCTGGATTTCTGGCGCCTGGGGTTGGCCGCGCTGATTCTGTCCACGCTGCTGTACGCCGGTCTGGGCGTGCTGCCCGACTCGCTGCGTACGGGGGCCGAACTGAGCCTTGGCCTGCTGTTCCTGCTCGGTTTCGCCGCTTCGGTGGTCAACGGCATGCTGTACAAGATCGTCCCGTTCCTGGCCTGGTTCAATTTGCAGAGCCAGACCGGGGCGCGGGCGGGGACCATACCGAACATGCGCGAGATGATCGACGAAGCCGCCGGGCGCCGGCATTTTCGACTCCATGTCGTCGCCGTCTGTCTGCTGGTGCCGGCGCCTTTCCTGCCCGCCTGGCTGGCCAGCCTCGGTCTGCTGGCGCTGGCCCTGTCCGGGCATGGCCTGTGGCTGAACCTGCGCGCGGCGCGGGCGGCCTTCCTGGCCTACGGTGGCCGCTTGTAATCGCGGCAAGCCGGTTATCATTTTGCCGGGCAGGCGCTACCATCCGGCTATGCTTGATACTCCCCCGTAGAGGGAATGACGATACCGGGATCTAGGAGGTCCCTGCAGACCGAAGGAGCGTTGCCATGTCCGACCTGTTCACCCCGCTGCGCCTGGGCGCGATCGAACTCGCCAACCGCGTCGTGATGTCGTCGCTGACGCGCAACCGCGCCAGCCATCCCGGCGACGTGCCGAACGCCCTGATGGCGGAGTACTACCGCCAGCGCGCCTCGGTGGGACTGATCCTGACCGAGGCGACTCCGGTCTGTCCGCAGGGTCACGGCTATCCGCGCACGCCCGGGATCCATACCCCGGAGCAGATCGAGGGCTGGCGCAAGGTCACCGCGGCGGTGCACGACGCCGGCGGCAAGATCGCGTGTCAGCTCTGGCACGTCGGCCGCATCTCCCATCCCGACCTGCAGCCGGGCGGCGCCCTGCCGGTAGCGCCCTCGGCGATCCGGCCGGCCGGCCAGGCGGTCACCTTCGAGGGCATGAAGGACTACGTCACCCCGCGCGCCCTGGAGACGGCCGAGATACCGGGCCTGATCGCCAGTTATGTCGAGGCCGCCCGCAACGCCATGGCGGCCGGCTTCGACGGCGTCGAAATCCATGCCGGCAACGGCTATCTGCTCGACCAGTTCCTGCGCTCCTCGACCAACCGGCGCACCGACAGCTATGGCGGCGGCAAGGGCAACCGTGCCCGCCTGCTGCTGGAAGTGGTGCAGCAGGTCGTCGCCGCGATCAGCGCCGACCGGGTCGGGGTGCGCCTGTCGCCGGTGACCACCTTCAACGACATCGTCGACGACAACCCGCAGGACGCCTTCGAATACGTGGTGGCCGAGCTCAACCGCTTCGGTCTCGCCTTCCTCGACATCCTCCAGGGCATCGGCGGCGCGCCGAAGGAGGATTGGCCGCCGTTCGACTACGACCGCCTGCGCGCGCTCTACCAGGGCAACCTGATCCTCAACAACGGCTACGGCTACACCAGTGCCATGGCGGCCATCGAGACCGGCGCCGCCGACGCCATCGCCTTCGGCCGCCTGTTGATCGCCAATCCGGACCTGGTC
>JBAZLW010000249.1:0-4240 GCA_041650095.1 Hydrogenophilaceae bacterium
ACCAACGGCGTCACCCCGCGCCGCTTCATCGCCCTGGCCAACAGGCCGCTGGCCGCGCTGCTGGAAGAGACCATCGACCACGACTGGCTGCGCGATCTGAACGAGCTGACCAGGTTGGAGCCCTACACCGAGGACGCCGGCTTCCGCGCGCGCTGGCGCCAGGTCAAGCGCCTGGCCAAGGTCAACCTGGCCCGTCACATCAAGGCGGCGACCGAGATCGACGTCGACCCGGACAGCCTGTTCGACATCCAGACCAAGCGCATCCACGAGTACAAGCGCCAGCACCTCAACCTGCTCCATATCATCGCCCTGTACAACCGCCTCAAGCACGACCCCGATCTGGACATGACCCCGCGCACCTTTATCTTCGGCGGCAAGGCGGCACCGGGCTACCGGATGGCCAAGCTGATCATCAAGCTGATCCACTCGGTGGCCGAGGTGATCAACCGCGACCCCCAGGCCAACCGGCTGCTGCGCGTGGTATTCGTGCCCGACTTCAACGTCAAGACCGCCCAGCATATCTATCCCGCCGCCGACCTGTCGGAACAGATCTCCACCGCCGGCAAGGAGGCCTCGGGCACCGGCAACATGAAGTTCTCCATGAATGGCGCCCTGACCATCGGCACCCTGGACGGGGCCAACGCGGAAATCCGCGCGGCGGTCGGCGCCGACAACTTCTTCCTGTTCGGCCTTACGGTCGACCAGGTCGAAGCGTCCTGGGCGCAGGGCTACCACCCCGGCCGCTTCATCGACCAGGAACCCGAACTGCGGGCCGCGCTCGACCTGATCGACTCGGGCCTGTTCTCTCATGGCGACCGCGACCTGTTCCGCGACTTCACCGGCTCGCTCCGCCATCACGACCCCTACCTGGCCTGCGCCGACTTCAGCGCCTACCTGGCCTGCCAGCAGGATGCCGGCCGCTTTTATCTGGACGGCGAAGGCTGGAGCCGCATGGCCATCCTCAACGTCGCCCGCATCGGCCGTTTCTCCTCCGACCGTGCCATCCGGGAATATTGCGACGATCTGTGGCAGGTCCGACCGATCTCCATGCACGGCCTGGCCTGATCGAATCGCCGCATTCCTGCCTTCGATCCGGCCAGGCGGGGCATAATGCACATGCGCCGTGGCGAACCAGCGGATGTAGCCGATCTGCCATGGCCGCGCCCGCTCCAGACCGACAACCCGTTAACCACATCGACCATCCGCAATGTCTGCCAAACCTGCTCCGGACACTCCGTCGTGCCAGCACTGCCGGTATTTCCATGCCCATGACCAGCATGGCCATGGCGACTGCCACCGCTTTCCCCCGAGTTTTGCCGGTGAGGCCTCGCCGAACGAGAAGCATCACTGGAAACACCCCATCGTCACGCTGTTGGAATGGTGCGGCGAGTTTGCGCCCAGGCAGGCGCTTTAAGGTCGGACGCCCGGCGCACCCGGCGCCAGCACGTACGACAGGCTGGCCGCAGGATCGGATTCCCGACCGACCGGGATATCAGGCCAGGGCCGCCCGCAGGCGCTCCTCATCGAGGAAGTAGTGGCAGACCTCCCGGCCGGCCACCTCCAGCACCGGCAGCAGGCGGCCGTAGCGCTCGGCCAGCCCACCCTCCCAGCCGACGTCGACCTCGGTCAGGGCAAAGCCGAGTTGCGCCTGCAAGGCCTGCAGGCCGGCCCTCATCTCGTCGCAGAGATGGCAGCCGGCCCGGCCGTAGAGCACCAGTTCAGTCAAGCCGCAACGGGATGTACAGCGAACCGTCGCCGCGCTTGATCAGCAGGGCGATGCTCTTGCGGCCCTTGACGCCGATCGCCTTGGCCAGTTCGCCGGCACTGTTGACCGGCTGGTTGCCCGCCGCCACGATGACATCGCCGGATCGGATGCCGGCACGCGCGGCGGCGCCCACGGCGTCCTCGACCAGGACGCCGGAGTCGATCTTGAGCTGGCGTTTCTGTTCGGCGCTGAGTGCGCTGACCGCCAGGCCGGCCTGATCGGTCTTGCCGCTCTCGGCAGCGGCCGACCTGGCATTCTCCATCTCGCCGATCTTGACCGTCACATCGCGGCTGGCGCCCTTGCGCCAGAGGGTCATGACCACCTCGCTGCCCGGCTTGGCGGCTCCGACCAGCAGGGGCAGGTCGCTCGATGAGTCGATGGCCTTGCCGTCGAACTTGAGGATGATGTCGGAAGGCTTGAGGCCGGCCTTGTCGGCCGGACTGCCGTCCTCGACCTCGGCCACCAGGGCGCCGCGCGCCTTGCCGAGCCCGAAGGAGTCGGCAAGGTCGGCGCTGACTTCCTGCACCAGCACGCCGAGGCGGCCGCGACTGACCTTGCCGCTGCCCTTGAGCTGGCTCATCACGTCCATCGCCACATCGATGGGAATGGCGAACGAGAGGCCCATGTAGCCGCCGGAGCGGGAGATGATCTGGGAATTGATGCCGACCACCTCACCCTTCATGTTGAACAGCGGCCCGCCCGAATTGCCGGGATTCACCGCCGCATCGGTCTGGATGAACGGGGTGTAGCTTTCCTGCGGCAGGGAGCGTCCCTTGGCGGACACGATGCCGGCCGTGACCGAGTTCTCGAACCCGAACGGCGCGCCGATCGCCAGCACCCATTCGCCCACCCTGAGCTTGTCGGGATCGCCGATGGTCACCACCGGGAGCTTGTCAGCCTCGATCTTGAGCAGCGCCACGTCGGACTTCTCGTCGCTGCCGATCACCTTGGCGCGGAACTCGCGCCGGTCGGACAGTTTCACGGTCACCTCGTCGGCACCGTCGACGACATGGGTGTTGGTCAGGACGTAGCCGTCGGCGCTGACGATGAAACCGGAGCCCTGGCCCCGGCGCGGATGCGTGCGGCCGTTTTCCGGCATGGCCAGGTCGGGCATGCCGAAGTGCTTGAAGAACTTGAGCATCTCGTCCGGCGCCTGGCCGCGCAACTGGGGCCGGGCATCCTGGGTGGTCGTGATGTTGACGACCGTGGGAAACTGCTTCTCGGCCAGGTCGGTGAAATCGGGCAGCGGACCGGCGTGCGCGGCCACCGCCGTGCCGAAGGACAATAACAGCCATGCGACGTATTTCTTCATGTCACCTCTCCAGATCAGTTTGAAGACAAGCAGCGGGCCAGCAAGCCCGTATCAGCCAACTGAACAGCCGGCCGAGCCTTTTCTGAGAATGACCGGCGAAGGCAGGGACCGTCGGCGTTTCAGCCACAGTGCTGCAATCAACAAGCCGGAAACTCCGCCTGCCACGGCCTGGGGCTCGCCCCAGACGCTGCCCAGCAAGGCGCCCAGCAGGAGCAACATGAGCGGTACCAAGTATCCCGAGATCGCGGCCTGCAACAGCGCACCCTCCTCGATACCCACCACCACCATTTCGCCTGCCTGGGCCGAGATTGGATTCAAAACGGCATACTCGGGTTCCCGCGGATGCAACATACGGACGAAGGTCGAACTGCCGCAACCCTTGCCGCCGCAGGCACCGCAGGAGGAGGGGCTTTCGGCGAGCACCCAGGCCAGATCGCCCTCGACACGGACCACCCGGGCGGAATTCTCCAGCATCCTGATCAGCGCACGGAGAGATTCATGGCCACGGCTTCCACCGCCGGCCAGGGCGCGTCGCCCAGCACAGTCACCTGATAGGGGCCGATCTTGCGGGTCAGCATGTTCATCATGCCGCGTGTGCTTTGCCCCTTCATGCTGACCATATTCTTCGGCGCCGGCTCGACGAACATCGAGATGTGGCTGAGGCCATCGCTGAACACCCAGTGTTCCACCTCGCCCTTGCGGTTCGGCAGCTTGCGCTTGATGGCGACCTCCCTGGTGTAGCCGGGAGGCAGCACCTTGACGACGAGCGCACCGCTCTCGATCTGGCGCAGGTCGTCGGAAGGGGTCATGTCAGGCATCTCGGGATCGGTTTTCCCGGTCACGCCGGCGTGTACGCTGGTGAAGGTATATTGCACCAGGGGGTGGCCGCTGCCATCCACCAGCGCGGCCTTCAACGGCAGGCCGGTCATCTGGTCGGCACACAGCAGGTAGCCCCAGCGGTATTGGTCCTTGGGCACCAGTTCCAGCGACCGGCACTCCTGGCCGGCCACCCGATCGAGGTCGCCCAGGCGCAGAGAATAGTTCTCGACCAGCTTGGCCGTATTGTCCGGCAACAGGTCGGGGAAGTGCCGGCTACCCAGGCGTCGCTCCAGCCTTTGCCCCTTGGCATCCCATACCAGGGTCACCGACTTGTTCCGGTAACA
>JBAZLW010000250.1:0-4238 GCA_041650095.1 Hydrogenophilaceae bacterium
CATGAACAGGTCGGGCACCCAGTTGGAGGTGTTCATGTCGTGGGTGCGGCGGCGGTCGTCGCCGGTGTTCTTGCGCAGTTCGAGGAATTCCTCGATGTCCATGTGCCAGGTTTCCAGGAAGGCGCACACCGCGCCCTTGCGCTTGCCGCCCTGGTTGACCGCGACGGCGGTGTCGTTGGCCACCTTGAGGAAGGGCACCACGCCCTGGCTCTTGCCGTTGGTGCCCTTGATGTAGGCGCCCAGGGAGCGCACGCGGGTCCAGTCGTTGCCGAGGCCACCGGCGAACTTCTGCAGCAGGGCGTTTTCCTTAATGCTCTGGTAGATGCCGTCGAGGTCGTCCGGCACCGTGGTCAGGTAGCAGGAGGAGAGCTGGCTGTGCCGGGTGCCGGCGTTGAACAGGGTCGGCGTGCTGGACATGTAGTCGAAGCTGGACAGCACGTGGTAGAACTCGATGGCGCGCTCTTCCCGGTTGATCTCGTTGATCGACAGTCCCATGGCGACGCGCATGAAGAAGGCCTGGGGCAGCTCGATGCGGCGCTCGGCGATGTGCAGGAAGTAGCGGTCGTACAGGGTCTGCAGGCCGAGGTACTGGAACTGCAGGTCGCGCTCCGGCGCCAGGGCGGCGGCCAGGCGGGCGAGGTCGTACTGGGCCAGCCGTTCATCCAGGAGTTCGGCCTCGATGCCCTGCTTGATATATTGCGGGAAGTAGTCAGCGTAACGGGCCGCCATCTCGGCCTGGCTGACATCCTCGCCCAGCACCTCGCGGCGGATGGTGTGCAGCAGCAGGCGGGCGGTGACCAGGGAATAGTCGGGGTCCGTCTCGATCAGGGAGCGGGCCGACATGACCAGCGACTTGCGTACTTCCGAACGCGGCACGCCGTCGTAGATGTCGCGCACGGTCGCCTGCAGGATGGCCTGCGGGTTGGTCTCGGGCAGGCCCTCGCAAGCGGCGCCGACCAGGTCGGCCAGGCGCTTGAGGTCGAGCGGCTTGCGCTCGCCGTTCTCGGTGCAATAGATGACGTGCTCTTCTGCCTGCTCCTGGCGCTGCCGGGCGCGCTCCTCGGCCCGTTTTTCGCGATACAGGACATAGGCGCGGGCGACTTCGTGTTCGCCGGAGCGCATCAGGGCCAGTTCGACCTGGTCCTGGATGTCCTCGATATGGAAGGTGCCGCCGTTGGGCTGACGGCGCAGCAGGGCCTGGACCACCGACTGGGTCATGGCCTCGACCAGTTCGCGGATGCGGGCGCTGCCGGCCGCCTGGCCGCCGCTCACGGCGATGAAGGCCTTGGTCATGGCGACGGCGATCTTGGCCGGCTCGAAGACCACCACCGAGCCGTTGCGCCGGATGATCTGGTAGCCGACATAGGTCGGGGCGCTGACGCCGTCGTCCGGGTTATGGGCAAAGACGGGCTTGGTGGACTGAATTTCGGTGGAAAGCTGCATCCCTAGGTCTCCTTTTCGCGAAGGTGGCCGCAAGTTACGTGTCCATGCGGCTTGATATTTCTGTTTTTTTCAATATTTGCGCTTCCGGGCCTTTATAAGGAAACGCTAAATATAGTGTCTATTTGATGTTGTGGCGCTAATTCTAGTGTGCCTGGTCGGACAGTCAACCAGTTTTTTCAGCGCCTTCGGAAGGCCTTGAAAATACGGGGGTCCGGTCCGGGGATGCGCTTCGATAGCGTAAAATGCGCCCCTTCGAGCCCGCTGAACCTGATCAAAAAATGCGCAATACCGCCTGTCTGCTGGTGTCCTGCCCCGACCGCAAGGGCCTGGTCGCCGCCATCGCCAACTTCCTCTATTCCCACAACGCCAACATCCTTCATGCCGACCAGCACCAGGACAAGGTCGCCGGTCTGTTCCTGATGCGGGTGGAATGGGAGCTGGACGGTTTCGAACTGGGCATCCACCGCTTCGAGGAGGCCTTCGCGCCGATCGCCCAACAGCACCAGATGCAATGGCGGCTCGCCCTGTCCAGCGTGAAGCCCCGGCTGGCGGTGTTCGTGTCCAAGTTCGACCATTGCCTGGCCGACCTGCTCTATCGCCACCATGCCGGCGAGTTGTATTGCGACATCCCCCTGATCGTCAGCAACCACCCGGATACCCACTGGCTGGCCGAGGCCTACGACATCCCCTTCGTCCAAATCGCGGTGAGCAAGGACAACAAGGCCGAGGCCGAGCAGCAGCAGATGGCCCTGATGGCGGACCACCACATCGACTTCATCGTCCTGGCGCGCTACATGCAGGTGCTGTCGCCGGAATTCATCCGCCAGTGGGAGGGCCGGGTGATCAACATCCACCATTCCTTCCTGCCCGCCTTCCACGGCGCCAAGCCGTACCAGCGGGCCTTCGAGCGGGGCGTCAAGCTGATCGGCGCGACCAGCCACTACGTCACCGAGATACTCGACGACGGCCCGATCATCGAGCAGGACGTGGTGCGCATCAGCCACCGCGACGACCTGGAAGACCTGGTGCAGAAGGGTGCCGACCTGGAAAAGGTGGTGTTGTCGCGCGCCGTGCGCTGGCACATCGACAACCGCATCCTGGTCTACGGCAACAAGACGGTAGTGTTCGACTAGGTAGGGGCTTTGTCCGTCATCGCGAGGAGCGGAGCGACGTGGCGATCAAGCCGTTATTGATTTTGATGCCAGGCTGGATTGCCGCGCTTCGCTCGCAATGACCTCAGCGGTACTCGACCAGCTCCGCCAGCGGCAGGCGCTGTTTCTCGGGTGCCGGCTCGGCGCAGTAGCCGAGCGGCAGGATCAGGGCGATCTCGTAACGCGCGCCGTCGATGTCGAGGATCTTCTTCACCTCGTCGGCCAGGAAACCGCCGATGGCGCAGGAATCGAGGCCGACCGCGGCGGCGGCGGTCATCATGTTTGCCGCGGCGATGTGGCACTGGCTGATGCTCCAGGCCTTGACGTCGGTATTGGCGTGGAAACCGCGGTAATTGGCCAGCGCCGGGGCCAGCGCCTCGCCTGGGTATTCGCGCGCCATCAGGGTCCTGATGTAATTGGTATCGGGATCCATCTCGGCGATCTTGGCCAGGATCACCAGCACCACCGAGGCGTCGCCGACCTGCGGCTGGTTGAAGCAGACGGCCTGTAGGCGTGCCTTTTCCTCTGCCTGGGTGATCACCAGGAACTTCCAGTGCTCCAGGCCGAAGGAGGAGGGCGACAGGCGGCCGGCTTCGAGAACGGTGTCGAGATCGGCCTGGGCGATGGCGCGGTCTTTCAGAAAGGCATGACAGGCGTAACGGCGGCGGAAAAGGTCGAGGATTTGCTGGTTCATGATGCGATACGGTAAGAGAATGCCGGCATTCTATCCGGATCGGGTTGGCCAGGCTGCACGTCTTGACCCTGCCGGTAACGAGGTGATGGTATGGAAAGCATCAAGGTTCATCTGTTTGCACCCGGGCTCGACGCCGGTGGTGTCCCGGCTCGGGCGCAGTTCGCCGGTCTGCTGCTCCGGATCAGTTACAACGATACCCGCCTGGTCGTGCCGGCCGAGCGGCTGACCGTGAAGCACGGCGGCTTCGACGGCCGCCAGTGGCTGCTGGAATGGCCCGGCGAAGGCGGCACGGTGGCGGTACTGTTGCCCTCCTCGGCCGAGGCCGAACGCCTGCTGGCCGGGGCGCCGGCGGCCCTGGCGGCGCAACTGGACCGGCACGGCCGCCGCGATCGCGCCCGCAGCCTGCGCTTCCGGATCGGGCTTGGCCTGGTCGGCGCCTTCGTCCTGCTGCCCTTCATCCTGCTGGGCCTGTTCCTGGCCAACGCCGACCGCATTGCCGGCTGGGCGGCCGGCCAGGTCAGCCTGGCCCAGGAGCAGCAGCTTGGCGATCTGGCCTTTGCCCAGATGCGGCCGAGCCTTAAGCTGGTCGAGGCCGGGCCGGCGCCGGCCATGGTCCAGGCCATCGGCGAGCGTCTGACCAAGGGGTCGCGCTACCACTACCAGTGGTTCGTCGCCGACAGTCCGGAGGTCAATGCCTTTGCCATGCCGGGCGGCTACGTGGTTGTCTACAGCGGCCTGATCAGGACGGCCGACAGTGCCGAGGAGGTGGCCGGGGTGCTGGCGCACGAGGTCCAGCACGTCGAGATGCGCCATTCCCTGAAGAACATGATTTACGGCCTGGGCTGGCGGGCGCTGCTGGCGCTGGCCATGGGCGATGTCTCAGGCGGGGTCTGGGCCGGCATGGCGGAACAGCTGGGCAGCATGGCCTACGGCCGCGACCTGGAGCGGCA
>JBAZLW010000251.1:0-4235 GCA_041650095.1 Hydrogenophilaceae bacterium
GTGAGGGGCGATTGTGGCATAATCGCCCGGACACCGTCATCGCAAGCAGCTAATGCCTTCATTCCACAACGTTTTTATCGCCGCATTCATCCTCGCCTACGGTCTCAAACTGTGGTTGGCCCTGCGTCAGATGCGCCATGTCTATCTCCACCGCGACGTCCCGCCGGTCGCCTTCACCGACAGCATCGGTCAGGAGGCGCACCGCAAGGCGGCCGACTACACCCTGGCCAAGACCCGTCTGGCGCTGCCGCACCTGGCCCTGGACGGCGCCCTGCTGCTGTTCTTCACCCTCGGCGGCGGCCTGCAATGGCTGGCCGGCCAGGCCGCCGGGCTGACCGCCTCGCCGCTCTGGCAGGGCGTCATCCTGCTGCTCGGGCTGACGGTCATCGCTTCGACGGCGGAGCTGCCCCTGTCGCTCTACCGCCAGTTCGTCATCGAGGCCCGGTTCGGCTTCAACCGCCAGACCCTGGCCGGCTTCTTCGCCGACCTGGCCAAGCAGGCCCTGCTCGGCCTGACCCTGGGCGTGCCGCTGATCCTGCTGGTACTCTGGCTGATGCAGGTCATGGGCGGGCTGTGGTGGCTCTGGGTCTGGCTGGCCTGGATGGCCTTCAACCTGCTGGTGCTGGCGGTCTACCCGACCTTCATCGCGCCCCTGTTCAACAAGTTCAAGCCGCTCGAGGACGCCGCCCTCAAGGCCCGGATCGAGGACCTGCTGGCACGCACCGGCTTCCACAGCAGCGGCGTGTTCGTGATGGATGGCTCGAAACGCTCCAGCCACGGCAACGCCTACTTCACCGGCCTGGGCAAATCCAAGCGCATCGTCTTCTTCGATACCCTGCTGGGCCAGCTCAACCCGGCCCAGACCGAGGCCGTGCTGGCCCATGAGCTCGGCCATTACAAGCACCGCCACGTGGTCAAGCGCATCGTCCTGATGTTCGTGCTCAGCCTGGCCATGCTGCTGGCCCTGGCCGTCCTCAAGCAGGCCGACTGGTTCTATGCCGGACTCAACGTCGGCAGCCAGACCGACGCCGTCGCCTTGGCCCTGTTCTTCCTGGTCCTGCCGGTGTTCATCTTCCCGATCACCCCGTTGATGAGCCTGTACTCGCGCAAGCACGAATTCGAGGCCGACGCCTTCGCCGCCCAGCACAGCCATCCGGCCGACCTGGTCTCGGCACTGGTAGCTCTGTACCGCGACAATGCCGCGACGCTGACGCCCGATCCGGTCTATTCTCTGTTCTACGACAGCCATCCCAAGGCCACCGAGCGGATTGCCCGCCTGCAGGCCCTGGGCAACCTACAAGCGCTGCGTACCTGAGAGAGGAGTTCGCCATGACCATGAAACTGACCATCCCCATGCTGCTGGCCCTGCTGCTGGCCCCCGCCGTCCAGGCCGCCCCGTTCGCCCAAGGCGACGCCAAGGCCGGCAAGGCACTGCACGACAAGCAATGCGCCGCCTGCCATGTTGGTCGCTTCGGCGGCGACGGCTCGAAGATCTACACCCGTGCCGACCACAGGGTGAAAAGCGCTTCCTCGCTGGCCCAGCAGATCACCACCTGCAACGCCAACCTGGGCAACAACCTGTTTCCGGAAGACGAGGCCAACATCGGCGCCTACCTGAACAAGACTTTCTACAAGTTCAAGTGAGCATCCTGAAGGGAAACGACGCGTGACGGGGCGGCTGGCCGGTCGCATCGTCGCCGTCCACGGCAGGCATTTCCTGGTCGAGACCGCGGACGGCCGCTACGACTGCGTCACCCGCGGCAAGAAGGGCGGCCTCGCCTGCGGCGACCGGGTCGAGATCAAGCTGACCAGCCTCGACGCCGGCGTGATCGAGAAGAACCTGCCGCGCGACAACCTGCTCTACCGCTCCGACAGCTTCCACACCAAGCTGCTGGCGGCCAACGTCGACCAGGTCTTCATCGTCACCGCCGCCGTGCCGACGCCCGACCCCGGCCTGCTCGACCGTTGCCTGGTCGCCAGCGAGGCCGCCGGCATCCCCGCCCGCATCGTCGTCAACAAGACCGACCTGCCGGAAACGGCGGCCTGGCTGGACCAGCTCGCCCCCTACGCGGCCATGGGCTACCCGCTCATCCAGCTGGCGGCGAAACAGGACATCCAGCCACTCGCCGACTGGCTGGCCGGCAAGACCTCGATCCTGGTCGGCGCCTCCGGGGTCGGCAAGAGCACCCTGATCAACCACCTGGTGCCGGAGGCGGAGATCGCCACCCGGGAGGTTTCCGAAGCGCTCGACACCGGCAAGCACACCACCACCAACACCCGGCTCTACCACCTGCCCGGCGGCGGCGCCCTGATCGACTCGCCCGGCATGCAGGAATTCGCCCTCGGCCACCTCGACCAGGACGACCTGCAAGACGCCTTCCCGGAATTCCGGCCGCTGATCGGGCAATGCCGCTTCTACAATTGCCGGCACCTGAAGGAACCCAACTGCGCCATCCTGGCCGCCGTCGAGGACGGCCGCATCCAGCGCCGGCGCTGGCGCTGCTATGAGACCCTGTGCCGGGAACTGGACAACGCCGCCAAACACTACTGATGACCCGCGCAACTGCCCTGACCTCACTCGGCCTCGCCGTCCTGGCGGTCCTGGTCGTTTCCGGCATCGCCCCCTACGACCGTCCGACCTGGCTGCTGGAAGTCGCCCCGGCCCTGATCGCCGCGCCTATCCTGCTCGCCACCTACCGGCGCTTCCCGCTCACCACCCTGCTCTACCTGCTGATCGCCCTGCACGCCCTGGTGCTGATCTACGGCGGCGCCTACACCTATGCCCGGGTGCCACTGGGCGACTGGCTCCAGGACCTGTTCGAGCTCGCGCGCAACCCCTACGACAAGATCGGCCACTTCATGCAAGGCTTCGTGCCGGCCCTGGCGGCGCGGGAAATCCTCCTACGTGGCGGCTACGTGAGCGGCCGCCGGATGGCGGCCTTCCTGGCCATCTGCGTGGCGATGGCGATCAGCGCCTTCTATGAACTGCTCGAATGGTGGGCCGCCCTGGCCATGGGCCAGGGCGCGGACGAATTCCTCGGCACACAGGGCGATATGTGGGACACCCAGTCGGACATGTTCCTGGCCTTGATCGGCTCGTCCACAGCCATGCTGTTATTGGCCAGGTGGCATGACCGGCAGATGGCGGCGCTGGAAAAACCAGCCCAACCGTAGTCGATAAGACCCATAACAAGTCCGTCATACCCGCTCAGGGTATTTCTACGGATTGCCCTAGAAGCAGCAGGGGCATAGATTCCAAGCAAGCACGACAAAGGGTGGGCGCCAAATGGGCGGGTTAATTACAGGGGCCAAGCCCGGATTATTTTGTGTACCAGGACGGGGAGCGACCATTCCGGAAGCGATAGCCCTCATTCTGCGTATTGCCTGTTTACCCTTCTTTCTTTTCTGTTCAATAGCCAATGTCGCCGCGCTGGACTTGAGCTTGCCCAAGGAATTGGTTGGAGATGGGCAGTTACTACCGATGCCCAGGCAAGGCGCCATCATGGGTGCGCAGAATCGCCGCGAGGGACATTCACCCGCCGTGTCTCTGTACACGGACAATGTGAAGCAGACCATCAAGCGACGGCTGCGTGACTCGTTTCCAAGAGACAGCGCTGGGCGAGTGATCTGTGGCGAGGCGTCATACGCGATGACGCTCAGGCCCGATGGTTCGATTGATCGTTTGGAGGTAGTCCCGATCCGGCCACATGTCGAGCCATCGAGCAACTTGGAATCGTACTTTGTGCAGCCGACACCAGGATATCGGAATGCGGGCAGTGCAAAGTACTCGCGGCCCGTGGCAACGGAGAAGGAAGAACTCCAGGCGTTTGCGCAAAGGATTTCGGAACTGCTTCGCGGCATAGCGCCTTATGCAGCGCAACCGGAGTTGGAGAGCATGCCAGATGGGCAGAATGGCCTTCAATCCCAGGTTCCGCTGGTGCTGGTTTCAGGCAACATAGGTGTCGAATGCCACATGTGGAAGGCAGGCCCGTGAGTAAGGGGCCTGTCAAAGGGTAATCCCCCCTAATAACCATCGTGTTCAGAAATAGAATTTTCTCCAATCCCGACGATAACTCCATAGCAGGGTAACTACCTTACCTCCAAAGTTACCCCCCAGTTGCCCCCGGATGTCAACGGACACTATTACCCCCATTTGGACGAATAACCAATAAAAAACCCGCACTTAGGCGGGTTTAAGGGGTGTTACTGGACAGCTTTGGATCATCAAATGGGCC
>JBAZLW010000252.1:0-4228 GCA_041650095.1 Hydrogenophilaceae bacterium
CCGTACAGAAACGGGGCCACGACATGAGCACCGGCATCTTCGCCGGAGGCATAGCGCGGGCCGCTGTCGTAGACCATGGCTTGGCCGGCCGTGCGCACCACCACGGCCAGGCCCTGGCCGACATCGAGCACGTCGAGCCAGAACGTCCCCGGCTCAGGCCGTTCGATGCGCGGAAACAGCAGGGGCAGGAACAGCAGAGCGCCCAACCAGCGCGCCGAAATGCCTCTAGGCGCCAACAGCATGGCAACGCCGATCAGGGCCAGCACCAGGGCGGGCCAGGTCGGCCGGGCGCCGTGCCAGAGCGGCTGCGGCAGCGCGGCGAGCCATTCCAATGCGACCATGGTCGTGGCGATCACGGCATGGGCGGCCTGGGCCAGCAGATCGATAGGCAACAACGCCGCCGCTAACACCAGGGGCACCGCGAGCAGGCTGATCAGCGGAATGGCGACCGCGTTGGCCAGCGGCGAGACCAGGGACACGCCGTTGAACAGCATCAGCAGGACCGGCGTCAGGGCCAGGGTGACTGCCCATTGCGCCCTTAGCCAGACCCGCCAGAGCGATGGCGGCCGTAGCCGGCCGCTGCCCGCGTACATCAGCACGGCAACCGCTCCGAAGGACAGCCAGAACCCGGGCGCCAGGGCCGCCCAGGGGTCGATCAGGACCACCACGGCGGTGGCCATGGCGAGGATGCGCGAGGGGGTATCGATCCGTTCCAGCCACAAGCCCGCCGCTACCGTCGCCACCATGTACAGGGTGCGCTGCGCCGGCAGGCCGAACCCGGCCAGGGCGACATAGACCAGCGCCGTCGCCAGGCCGGCCAGGGTGGCCGCGCGCCGGGCCGGCAGCCGCAGGGCCAGTACAGGCACCCGGCGCCAGGCCAGATTCACCAACGCAAAGACCAGGCTGGCGAGCAGGGTGACATGCAGCCCGGAGATGCTCATCAAATGGGTCACGCCGGTCTGCCGGAACAGCATCCATTGTGGGCTGGCGATAGCATTCTGGTCGCCCACCGCCAGGGCGACAACGATGCCTGTGTAGGGCTGTCCGGCCAGGGCCGTGCGCAAACGCTCGCGCATGGCCGCGCGCCAGCCGTCGATCTCGCCCATCAGGCTGTATCGGCAACCGTGCGCCGACTCCACCCCAGCCACCACATAGCCCTGGGCGCGAATGCCACGCTCCAGCAGCCAGCCTTCATAGTCGAAGCCGCCCGGATTGACGCTGCCGCGCGGGCGGGCCAGCCGTGCGGTCACGGTCAGGCATGCCCCGGCCTCGGGCACCACGACCGCCGCACGGTCGAACTGGAAGCGGCTCAACTGCACCCGCTGTGGCACCCGGGCGCCCGGTGTGCCGGTGTGGACATCATCCAGCACCAGGCGCCAGCCGCGCGGGGTGGTCTCGGGCAGGCCGGCGACCCGGCCGGTCAGGACGACGTCGCGTCCTTGCCACAGGCCCGGAAGTTCGTCGGCCAGGCGCAGGTCGGCGCGCCAGGCGGCGTAGAAGAACCCAAGCGCGGCGGCAAGCAACAAGGCCAGTCCCCGGCGCGGCCACAGCCCCGGCAGCGGCCCGATGACCAGCAGCATGGGCGGCAACAGCCAGCCCCAGCGCAGGTCGGGCAGTTCCGGCCGGGTCTGCAGCCAGGCCGCGCCGGCGACGAAGGCCAGGATCAGCAGCCGCAATGGCACGACGGGCTTTCCCGATTAGAATGCATACACCGCCCCTTGCTTATCGTTTTCCCTGCCGATGCCGCGCAAGCACTTCCGCAAATACCTGCCCGACCACGCCAGCATCCGCGAACACCGCCACCTTGCCCGCTTCCAGCACCTGCTCCGGCACCCCAACCTGTGGCACCTGAACCGGCACTCGGTCGCCGGAGGCGTCGCGGTCGGCATGTTCGCCGGCCTGATACCGGGGCCGGTGCAGATGCTCGCGGGCGCCATCCTGGCCATCCTGTTCCGGGTCAACCTGCCGGTGGCCATGGTCACCACCTGGTATACCAACCCCTTCACCTGGGGGCCGCTCATCCTGGCGGCTTACTGGCTGGGCTCCCTGATCACCGGCGAGCCCCTGGCCCAGGCCATACCGCCCGATTTCGACTGGAGCGGCGGCCATTGGCTACGCTATTTTCCGGAATTATGGTTGTGGTTCAAGGAACTGGGCGAGACCTACCTGATCGGCAGCGTGCTGCTAGGGCTGCTGCTGGCCGCCCTCGGCTACGCCGCGGTACAGTTGGCCTGGCGGCTGTACATCCTGGCCTATCTGCGCCGACGCAAACGGCGGGCTCAGCGCTCCGGCTGAACGAAGGTTCCATCGCGCAGTTCCAGCACCCGCTGCATGCGCGCCGCCAGGTGCGGATCGTGGCTGACCACCAGGAAGCTGATGCCGTGCCTTTCGTTGAGGCCGACCATCATCTCCTGGATGCGCTCGGCGGTGGCGCGGTCCAGGTTGCCGGTCGGCTCGTCCATCAGCACGCAGGCCGGCTCGGTCACCAGGGCGCGGGCGACGGCGGCGCGCTGGCGCTCGCCGCCCGACAACTCGCCCGGGCGGTGGTGCAGGCGGTGGCCGAGGCCGACCTCTTCCAGCCAGGGCCGCGCCGCCGCCAGGGCGGCGGCCTTGTCCATGCGCCGGATCAGGAGCGGCATGGCGACGTTTTCCAGGGCGGTGAATTCCTGCAGCAGGTGGTGGAACTGGTAGACGAAGCCCATGGCCCGGTTGCGCAACAGGCCGCGCTCGGTCTCGCCCATGCGCCAGATATCCTGGCCGCCGACCCGGACCGTGCCGGCATCCGGCTTGTCCAGTCCGCCCAGCACGTGCAGCAGGGTGCTCTTGCCCGAGCCCGAGGCGCCGATCACCGCCACCCGTTCGCCGGCAGCGATGGTCAGTTCGACCCCGGCCAGCACCGGCACCTCGATCTTGCCCTGCCAGTAGCTCTTGCTCAGGCCGGAACAGGCCAACACGGCTGACGGCTGACCGCTGATAGCTGATTGCTGATTGCTGACCGCTGACCGCTCACTCATATCTCAGCGCCTCCGCCGGCTGCACGCGCGAGGCCCGCCAGCTCGGATACAGGGTGGCCAGGAAGGCCAGCACCAGCGACACCCCGCCTATGGTCGCCACGTCGGACCAGACCACCTTGGACGGCAGCTCGGAGATGTAATAGACATCGGCCGGGAACAGGTCCTGGCCGAGCGCGCGTTCGATCAAGGGCACCACGGTCTCGACGTTGAACGCCAGCAACACGCCGGTTACCACCCCGGCCACGGTGCCGATCACGCCGATCAGGCTGCCCTGGACCATGAACACCTTCATGATGCTGGCCGGGCTGGCACCCAGGGTACGCAGGATGGCGATGTCCGGCTGCTTGTCGGTGACCGCCATGACCAGGGTGGAGACGATGTTGAAGGCCGCCACCGCGACGATCAGGAGCAGAATGATGAACATCATGCGTTTCTCGATCGCCACGGCGCGGAAGAAGTTGGCGTGGCTCATGGTCCAGTCGGAGATGAAGTAGTCGCCGACCAGGGTGCGCGCCATCTCGCGGGTCACCCAGGGCGCCCGGTCCATGTCGGCCAGCTTGAGGCGCAGGCCGGACACCGCATCGCCCAGGCGGTACAGTCGGGCGGCATCGTTAATGTGCATCAGGGCCAGGCCGGAATCGTACTCGAACATGCCGATGGCGAAGACGCCGGCCACCTTGAACTGCTTCATCCTGGGCAGCAGGCCGGCTGGGGTGACCACGCCCTGGGGCACGATCACGGTCACCTTGTCGCCCACCGACACGCCCAGACTGCCGGCCAGGTCGGCGCCCAGAATGATGTCGAACTCGCCCGGCTTCAGGTCGGCCAGGGCGCCGATCCGCATATGGCTGGCGAACTCGGTGACCTGGTCCTCCTGTCCGGGCAGGACGCCCCGGATCATCGCGCCCTTGGTGTTCTGGCCCTCGGCCAGCAGGCCCTGGCCGGAAACATAGGGCGCAAAGCCGCGCACCTCGGGATGCCTGCGCGCCTGTTCGGCCAGGCCGCGCCAGTCGTCCAGGCGCTCGCCGGGGCCGGATATCTCCATGTGCGAGGCGACGCCCAGGATGCGCTCGCGCAGTTCTTCCTGAAAGCCGTTCATCACCGACAGCACCACGATGAGCGCCATCACGCCCAGCGCGATGCCGGCCATGGAGACGGCGGAGATGAAGGAGATGAAGTGGTTACGCCGCTTGGCGCGGGTATATCGGAGACCG
>JBAZLW010000253.1:0-4217 GCA_041650095.1 Hydrogenophilaceae bacterium
TGCTGCACGAGGTCCGCGCGCGCGGCATCCGGGTGATCCACGGCGATGTCGTGCTCGACAACGGCCTGTACGCCATCGATCCGGCCGACCCGGCCGCCTTCGACGACGCCCCGCTGAAACCGTACAACGCCGATCCCACGGCCCTGCTGGTCAATTACAACGTGCTTTCGCTGCGGCTGCTCCCCTCGTCGGATGGGGTCGACGCCCGGCTCGACCCGCCCGGTCTGGCTATCGAAAACCGGATCACGCCTGACCCTACCTCCGCCTGCAACGGCTGGCAGGACGGCCTGACCATGGTCCGCGAGGATGACCTGCTGCGACTTAGCGGCACCTACCCGCTGGCCTGCGGCGACCGCTCGGTCTGGCTCAACCTGATGTGTCCCGCCGCCACCGCCGCGGCCTACTTCAACCGCCTCTGGCGCGACCTGGACGGCTTGCACGACGGCCAGGTCCGGGTCGGCAGCAGTCCCGACTCGGCCATCCCGTTGCTGGAATTCGAATCGCCGCCGCTGTCCATGATCGTCCGCGACATCAACAAATACAGCAACAATGTCATGGCCAAGATGTTGTTCCTCGATCTCGGTGCGGCCCGCTTGGGCGGCCCGGCCAGCTGGAGCAAGAGCGACCTGGCGGTGCGCGAGTGGCTGGACGAGAAAGGCCTGGCGATCCCCGAACTGGTCATTGAAAACGGTTCGGGCCTGTCGCGCAGCGCTCGGATTTCGGCCGCATCGATGGCCCGGCTGCTGGTCTGGGCCGCCGGACAGCCGCTCTATTACGAATTTGCCGCCTCGCTGCCGGCCCTGGGCCTGGAAGGCACCCAGCAGAAGCGCATGAATGGCGCCCCGGAAGCGGGCCGCGCCTGGCTGAAGAGCGGCAGCCTGAACGGCGCCCGCAACCTCGCCGGCTACGTCCTGGATGCGGCCGGCCGGCGCAAGGTGGTGGTACTCTTCATCAATCACCCCGGCGCCAGTTCTGCAGGCGACTTCCAGGCCGCAGTATTGCGGCGGGCCATCTCCGCTACCACGGTTTCGCCCTGACAGGGGGTATTTTCAAAATTTAATGAAAGACTTATACACACGTAGCGGCGCGGCTTGCAGGCCTGTCAAGCCATCGCCATATAGAAAAAGTGATAATTTTGTAAACAGTTGATTTTAATCAAAATATTGATTGCCCAAATTTTGGGCTCGGCAACCTAACTGGCCCTGCGGCAAGGGTTTATTACCGTTTCAAGTCGGCTTGTCCACACAGTTATCCACAGCTTCCGTGGACAACCGCAAAACCTTCAAACAGGCTATCGAGTTCCCCGCGTTAACCAGATTTCACTTTAAGTTCTGTCCGCAAATTGACATATTCCCCGCCCGCGCTCATTCAGGTCGCCCTGGACGCCCCGCTCGATCGCCTGTTCGACTATCTGGCCCCGGAGGCGACGGCTGCGGATATCGGGCGTCGGGTACGGATACCATTCGGACGCCGGGAACAGGTCGGGGTCATCGTCGGACTGGCGTCGGCGACGACAGTTCCCCGGGAACAATTGCGCACGGCGATTGCCATCGACCGCGCCTTGCCCGCCCTGCCGGCCGACATCCTGGACCTGGCCCGCTTCGCCGCCGGCTATTACCAGCACCCCCTGGGTCCGGTCCTGCTCTCGCTGCTGCCGCCGGCACTCAAGCGCGCCGCCTTCCGCGCCCCGCCGCCGGCCGCCTATGCCCTGACCGAGGCCGGCCGTGCCCGGGCGGCCGCCCTGACGGCCCGGGCCAGCGCCCAGATCAGGCTGGCCGAGCGGCTTGCCGTCGGTCCGGTGGCGGCCGAGACGCTGACCGACCTGCGCGCACCCCTGCTGACCTGGCTGAAGCAGGGCCTCGCCTGCGCGGCCGAACTGCCACGACCCGACCGGCCCGCCGACCTGCCGCCGGAGTTGACCACGGATCAGGCTGCGGTCCTGGCCGCCCTGACTGGCCAGCCGGCCGGCTTCTCGGCCAGCTTGCTGCACGGCGTCACCGGCAGCGGCAAGACCGAGGTCTACCTGCGCCTGATCGAGGGCGCGCTGGACCGGGGCGGCCAGGTCCTGGTGCTGTTGCCGGAGATCCACCTGACGCCGCAGATGGTCGAGCGCTTCGGCCGCCGCTTTCCCGGCCGCAGGCTGGTCAGCCTGCACAGCGGCCTCGGCGACGGCGAACGCCTGGCCGGCTGGCTGGATTGCCTGACCGGGCGCGCCGACATCGTCCTGGGCACCCGGCTGGCGGTGTTCGCGCCGCTGCCCAGGCTGGGGCTGATCATCGTCGACGAGGAGCACGACGCCTCCTACAAGCAGATGGAAGGGCTGCGCTACCACGCCCGCGACGTCGCGGTCTGGCGCGCCCGCGCCGCCGGCATCCCGCTGTTGCTCGGCTCCGCCACGCCGGCGCTGGAATCCTGGGCCAATGCCAAGCGCGACCGCTACCATTTGCTCAGCCTGCCCGAACGCGCCCATGCCGAGGCGGAACTGCCCCAGGTGCGCCTGATCGACAGCCGCACCGACAAACCCAGACAGGGCATCACCGAGACTTTGCAGAAAGCCCTGGCCGACAACCTGGCGCGCGGCGAGCAGAGCCTGGTGTTCATCAACCGACGCGGCTTCGCCCCGGTCCTGTACTGCCGCGCCTGCGGCCACGTCAGCCAGTGCCCGCGCTGCGCCGCCCACCAGGTCGTGCATCGCCATCGCGGCGGCTACCAGTTGCGCTGCCACCATTGCGGCCTGGCCGCGCGCCCGCCCGAATCCTGCCCCTCCTGCGGCAGCCTGGACCTGCAACCGGCCGGGCAGGGCACCCAGAAGGTCGAGGACAGCCTGGGCGAACTGTTCCCGGATGCGCGCATACTGCGGGTCGACCGCGACACCACCGCGCGCCGGGGCGCCTTCGCGGCCATGCGCGAGGCGATCGCCAACCGGGAGATCGACATCCTGGTCGGCACCCAGATCGTCGCCAAGGGGCACGACTTCCCCATGCTCACCCTGGTCGGGGTGATCGGCGCCGACCAGGCCCTGATGTCGACCGACTTCCGTGCCTCCGAGCGCCTGTTCGCCCAGCTCATGCAGGTCGGCGGCCGGGCCGGTCGGGCCGCCCACAGCGGCCGGGTGCTGATCCAGACCGAATACCCGCACCACCCGCTCTATGCCGCCCTGGTCGCCCACGACTACCCGGCCTTCGCCGAGCGCACCCTGCGCGAGCGCCGGCAGGCCGAGTTCCCGCCCTGGAGTTACCAGGCCCTGCTGCGCTGCGACGCCCGTTCGATGGCCGAGGCCATGGCCTTCCTGGAAGCGGCCTGCAGGCTCGGCCAGGACCTGGCCGAGGGGGTGCTGCTGTACGACCCGGTGCCGGCCCTGATGCCGCGGATCGCCAACCGGGAGCGGGCGCAGTTGCTGGTCCAGTCGTCCAGCCGGGCCCGGCTGCAACGCTTCCTGACCCCCTGGGTCGGCCGCCTGCGCGAGCAGAAGAGCGCCAGCCTGCGTTGGTCGATCGACGTCGACCCGCTCGACTGGTAGGAGCGCCGCTCGCGGCGCGCACCCCGATTCGGCCCGCAAACGGGCCTCCTACTCCACGTCATGGCCTGCCCCCGCGCTGCCACCGAGCCGACTCGGCTATAATCCGCCGACTCGCAGGACAACACATGACATGAACTACATCGAGCCCAAGACCCATCTCGCCGAACTATTTCGCCAAGCCGTCGCCCAGGTCGCGCCCGACAGCGCGGTCGCCATCGAACTGGACCGGCCCAAGCAGGCCAGCCACGGCGACTACGCCTGCAACGCCGCCATGCAACTGGCCCGCGCCCTGAAGAAGAACCCGCGCGAGGTGGCCGGCCAGATCATGGCCGCGCTGCCCGCCTCGGAACGGGTGGAAAAGGTCGAGATCGCCGGCCCCGGTTTCATCAACGTTTTCCTCAAGCCGGGCGCCAAGCAGTGCCTGGTCGGCCATGTCCTGGCCGAGGGCGCGAACTATGGCCGCAGCAACGCCGGCAAGGGCGTAAAGGTGCAGATCGAGTTCGTCTCCGCCAACCCGACCGGGCCGATGCACGTCGGCCACGGCCGCGGCGCCGCCTACGGCGCCAGCCTGGCCAACTGCATGGCCTTCGCCGGCTTCCAGGTCTACCGCGAGTACTACGTCAACGACGCCGGCCGCCAGATGGACATCCTGGCCCTGTCGACCTGGCTGCGCTACCTGGAGCTGAACGGCGAGTTC
>JBAZLW010000254.1:0-4209 GCA_041650095.1 Hydrogenophilaceae bacterium
TCAAGGCCGCGGCCTATTCCTTCACCCCAGCCTGGCTGGCCGGGGTGCTCAACCTGATCCCGTCGCTGGGCGTCCTGGTGTTGCTGGCGTCGTTGTACGGCATCTACCTGCTCTATCTCGGCCTGCCGGTGCTGATGAAGGCACCCGAGGACAAGGCGCTGCCCTATACCGTGATCGTGGTGGTATGCGCCATCGTGGTCGGCGTGCTCATCGGTGTGGTGGCCGGGTTGTTCGGCGGCATGGGCGGCGCTCCCTACGGCATGACCGGCATGCACTAGGCGCTGGAACGGTTCGCCGCCACCGCGGCGGAACTATTCCAGCAGGTGCTGGTTGTCCAGGCTTTCGAATTCGCGCACCTGGTTGCGACCATGGTCCTTGGCGTAACCGAGGGCGCGGTCGGCCTTTGACATGACATCGATCGGCGAGGCGCAGCCGTCCAGGCGGGCGAAGCCGATGCTGACGGTGACCGTGCCGACCAGGCTGAACGCGTGCTGCTCGACGTTGCGGCGGACCCGCTCCAGTACTTCCTCGATGGAATCGTTCGGTGTCTCCCGCAGCAGCACGACGAATTCCTCGCCGCCATGGCGGAAGATCTGGTCGCTGTCGCGCAGGGTGTGGCGCAGTATGTTGGCGAACACCAGCAACACCTCATCGCCGACCAGGTGGCCGTGGCTGTCGTTGATGTGCTTGAAGCGGTCGAGGTCCAGGATGGCCAGGTAGTCGCCATTGCGCTGGTCCTTCTGGCGCCGGCCCCAGGCCGGCTGGGTGGTGAGGGTCTTGAACGCCTGTTCCAGCTTGCGCTGGTTGAACAGGCCGGTCAGGGTATCCTTTTCGCTGTCGTTCAGCCGGACGACGAAATTCTGGTAGAGCCGGATCATGCCCAGGGCCATCTGTAGTTCGGCATCCGGCCAGGACGGCTGGGCGAGTACCAGCAGATGGGCCCGCTCGATCCCGGCGTCGCCCAGTCTGGCCAGCAGGTAGATGCGGCCATCGTGTTCGATCAGGTTGAAGGGGTCTGATGCCGACTGGGCGCGTCCCTGGTCAAGTATCCGGGCGGGCAGCGTCGCCGTGTCGCCGTAAAGCAGCGTGCACGCGGTGCTTTCTTCAGGTCCCGTGATGATGTCCAGCAGCCAGCCTTCGGCGCTGTCGAGCATTTCGGCCACGGTGGCCAGCAGGCTCTGTTCCAGCGAGCGCTGGTCGCGTTGTTCAGTCAGGCTGACGATGGATTCGATGACCTCGTGGGCCTGATCGACGTTGGGAACGGCTGGCATGGCAGGTTACAGGGCAAAAAGTCGGGTTTTCGGAATGATGACAACAGCCTGGCGTTTCTGGCGGGCAAAACTGAATCGCATCGCCTGTTTCCACGCCAACCCGGCATCCGGTAAAATCCCGCATCACCATACAGAAAATCCAGATGACCCGATACGTCTTCGTCACCGGTGGCGTGGTCTCTTCCCTCGGGAAGGGGATCGCCGCCGCGTCCCTGGCCGCGATCCTTGAATCGCGCGGCATCAAGGTCACCCTCATGAAGCTGGACCCATACATCAACGTGGATCCGGGTACCATGAGCCCGTTCCAGCACGGCGAGGTATTCGTCACCGAGGACGGTGCCGAGACCGACCTCGACCTGGGCCATTACGAGCGCTTCAGCAAGGCCAAGATGTCGAAGCGCAACAACTTCACCACCGGCCAGATCTACGAGTCGGTGATCAAGAAGGAACGCCGCGGCGAATACCTGGGCAAGACCGTCCAGGTCATCCCGCATATCACCGACGAGATCAAGCAGCACATCCGCGACGGTGCCGGCGATGCCGAAGTGGCCATCGTCGAGATCGGCGGCACCGTGGGCGACATCGAGTCGCTGCCCTTCCTGGAAGCGATCCGCCAGATGGGCTTCGAACAGGGCCGTGAACGCGCCTGCTTCATCCACCTGACCCTGCTGCCCTACATCCCCACGGCCGGCGAGCTGAAGACCAAGCCGACCCAGCACTCGGTCAAGGAACTGCGCGAGATCGGCATCCAGCCGGACATCCTGCTCTGCCGCGCCGACCGCTCCATCCCGGCCGAGGAACGGCGCAAGATCGCGCTGTTCACCAATGTCCAGCCCGAGGCAGTGATCGAGGCCCTGGACGCCAAGTCGATCTACCAGATTCCGGCCATGCTGCACGACCAGATGCTGGACGAGATCGTCTGCCACAAGCTGAATATCCTGGCCAAGGCCGCCGACCTGTCGGTCTGGAAGAAAATGGTCGACGCCCTGGAACACCCGCTGCACGAGGTCAACATCGCCTTCGTCGGCAAGTATGTCGACCTGACCGAGTCCTACAAGTCGCTCACCGAGGCGATGGTCCACGCCGGCATCCATACCCGCAGCAAGGTCAAGGTCCGCTACCTCGATTCCGAGGACCTGGAGACCGGCGACCTGTCGGCCCTGGCCGACATGGATGCCATCCTGGTGCCGGGCGGCTTCGGCAAGCGCGGTACCGAGGGCAAGATCGCCGCGATCCGCTATGCCCGCGAGAACAAGGTGCCCTACCTGGGCATCTGCCTGGGCATGCAACTCGCCGTGGTCGAGTTTGCCCGCAACGTTGCCGGCATGACCGGGGCGCATTCCACCGAATTCGATGCGGCTACCCAGTACCCGGTGATCGGCCTGATCACCGAATGGCTGGACCGCGACGGCCACGTCGAGAAGCGCGACGCCCAATCCGACTTGGGCGGCACCATGCGCCTGGGCGGCCAGGTCTGCCAACTGGTCGAGGGTTCGCTGGCCCGCACGGTCTACGGCAAGGCCGAGGTCGTCGAGCGTCACCGTCATCGTTACGAGGTCAACAACACCCTGCTCTCGCAACTGGAGGCCAAGGGCCTGGTCGTGGCCGGCCGGGCACCCGGCACCCAACTGTGCGAGATGGTGGAACTGCCGCGCGAGACGCATCCCTGGTTCGTCGGCTGCCAGTTCCACCCCGAATTCACCTCCAACCCGCGCGACGGCCACCCGCTGTTCAAGGCCTTCGTCGAGGCCGCGCTGGCCAGCAAGGAAAACCAATGAAACTGTGCGGCTTCGAGGTCGGTCTCGACCACCCCTTGTTCCTCATCGCCGGCCCCTGTGTGATCGAGTCCGAGCAGCTGGCCATGGATACCGCCGGACGGCTCAAGGAACTCTGCGCCGAACTGGCGGTCCCGTTCATCTACAAATCCTCGTTCGACAAGGCCAACCGCTCGTCCGGCAAGTCCTTCCGCGGCCTGGGCATGGATGAGGGCTTGCGTATCCTGGCCGAGGTGAAGAAGCGGATCGGCGTGCCGGTACTGACCGACATCCATACCGAGTCCGAGATCGCTGCCGTGGCGTCGGTGGTCGATGTCCTGCAGACGCCGGCCTTCCTGTGCCGGCAGACCGATTTCATCCAGGCCTGCGCCGCTTCGGGCAAGCCGGTCAACATCAAGAAGGGGCAGTTTCTGGCGCCGTGGGACATGAAGAACGTGGTCGACAAGGCCAAGGATGCCTGCGGCGGCGCCGACACCATCATGGTCTGCGAGCGCGGCGTATCGTTCGGCTACAACACCCTGGTCTCCGACATGCGCGGCCTCGCTGTCATGCGCGAGACCGGCTGCCCGGTGGTGTTCGACGCCACCCATTCGGTGCAGCAGCCGGGTGGCCAGGGCACCAGTTCGGGCGGCCAGCGCGAGTTCGTGCCGGTGCTGGCCCGTGCCGCCGTCGCGGTCGGGATCTCGGGCCTGTTCGCCGAGACCCATCCGGACCCGGCCCATGCCCTGTCCGACGGACCCAATGCCTGGCCGCTCGACCACATGCGTGAGCTCCTGGAAACGCTGAAAGAGATTGATTTGTTGGTGAAGCAACGCGGATTTGCCGAAGACAGCGTCAAACCGTGAACTCCGCGCCTCACGAGGGCGCATAACAAGCTAGGAAAGAAAATAACATGAGTGCAATCGTCGACGTAATCGCCCGTGAAATCCTGGATTCCCGCGGCAACCCCACCATTGAGGCCGATGTCCTGCTCGAATCCGGCGTCCTCGGCCGCGCTGCCGTTCCCTCCGGCGCCTCCACCGGCAGCCGCGAGGCCATCGAACTGCGCGACGGCGACAAGTCCCGCTACCTGGGCAAGGGCGTGCTCAAGGCCGTCGAAAACGTGAATACCGAGATCGCCGAGGCCATGATGGGTCTCGACGTGGAAGAACAGTCCTTCATCG
>JBAZLW010000255.1:0-4203 GCA_041650095.1 Hydrogenophilaceae bacterium
TATCTGCCGAGGACCACGTCATCCAGACTGCCCCCGAGGCCAGCCCGGCCAAATGGCACCTGGCACATGTAAGCTGGTTCTTCGAGACCTTCCTGCTGAAGGAATATCTCCCGGCCTACCCGGAGTTCCATCCCTGGTTCGGCTATCTGTTCAATTCCTATTACGACCAGGTCGGCGACCATCAGCCCCGCCCGGAACGGGGGTTCCTGTCGCGGCCGAGCGTCGAGGAAATCATGCGCTACCGGGCACATGTGGACGCGCACATGCTGACCCTGCTTCACAGCGCCGGTGAGGAAATGTGGCCAAGCGTGCAACAGCGACTTGAGATCGGTCTCAACCATGAACAACAGCATCAGGAATTGCTGCTGACCGACATCAAGCTCAACTTCAGTGCGAACCCGTTGCGGCCCGCCTACCGCAGCGACCTGCCCGTTTCACCACGGACATCCGCGCCGTTGCAGGGCTGGTTGGAGTTCCCCGGCGGCATCCACGAGATTGGCCATGCGGGTGAAGGCTTCGCCTATGACAACGAACTGCCCCGTCACCGGACCTATCTGTACCCGTTCCGGCTCGCCTCCCGGCCGGTGACCAACGGCGAGTTTCTCGCCTTCATCGAAGACGGCGGCTACGGCAATCCCGCCTACTGGCTTTCCGATGGCTGGGCAACGGTGCAGCGGCTGCACTGGTCCTGTCCGCTGTATTGGCAATCGATCGAGGGGCAATGGTGGCAGTTCAGCCTCGGCGGCATGCGCCGGCTCGATCCCGCCGAGCCCGTTAGCCACGTCAGCTACTACGAGGCGGAAGCCTTTGCCGCCTGGGCCGGCTACAGGCTGCCCAGCGAAGCCGAATGGGAGGTCGCGGTGCGGGGTCTTCCGGTCGCGGGCAACCTGGCCGACGCTGGCTGCCTGCACCCCGCCGCCGCCCTACCGGGGACCGGCTTGCTGCAGATGTACGGCGACGTCTGGGAGCACACTGCGTCCGCGTATCGGCCGTATCCGGGATTCCGCACCGCGGCGGGCGCGCTTGGCGAATACAACGGCAAGTTCATGAGCAACCAGATGGTTTTGCGCGGCGGCTCCTGCGTCACTCCCGCCGATCATGTCCGCGCCAGCTACCGCAATTTCTTCTACCCCCATGAACGCTGGCAGTTCCAGGGCTTCAGACTGGCCGGAGATGCGTGATGGCGGCCGCCCCCGCCAATTTCCATTTTCATGATCTGCAACCGGCACCCGAGGATTTCCAGGCCGAAGTCATCGCCGGCCTGAGCAGGCAGAGCAAACGGCTTGCACCCAAGTTCTTCTACGATGAGCAAGGATCGCAGCTGTTCGATGCCATCACCCGGTTGCCTGAATACTATCCGACCCGCACGGAGATTGGCCTGCTGCGCCAGCATGGCAAGGACATGGCCGACCTGCTGGGCAGTAACGGCCTGCTGTTCGAACTGGGCAGCGGCAGCAACATCAAGATCCGCGTGCTGCTGGACGCGCTGCAACCCCGGTCCTATGCACCGATCGATATCTCGCCTGAATATCTGCGCACGTCGGCGGGCGCCATCGCCCAGGACCATCCGGAACTGGAGGTCCACGCGATCTGTACCGATTATTCGCAACCGCTTGAGCTTCCGGCCGGCCTGGAAGTCGAGCAGCGGGCCGCCTTCTTCCCCGGTTCCAGCATCGGCAACTTCGAACCCACACAGGCAGGCGATCTGCTTCGTAGCATCGCCCGTCTGCTCGGCCCAACCGGCAGGCTGCTGGTCGGCGTCGACCTGAAAAAGGATCCGGCACGCCTGCATGCCGCCTACAACGACGCTCAGGGGATCACGGCCGCGTTCAACAAGAACCTACTGAAGCGCATCAACCGCGAACTGGGCGCCGATTTCGATGTCGCCGGCTTCCGGCATGCCTCCTTCTACAACGAGAAACAGGGCCGGATCGAGATGCACCTGGTCGCCACCGCACCGCAGCGTGTCCAAATCGACGGCTGCAGCTTCGAGTTTCAGGCCGGCGAAAGCATCCATACCGAGAACTCCTACAAATACAGCATCGAGGAATTCCAGACCCTGGCGACGCATGCCGGGTTGGCCAGCATACGCGTCTGGCAGGACGATGATGCCCTGTTCAGCATCCATTGCCTCAGACCGATCTAGTTTAAATTTGCCTACACGCGGAGACCGAATCGCACCGGTTCCAACCAGTCTTTCGCTTCTCCGCTGACCGGAAACCCGTCACAAGGAAGCCAATGCACTGATAGCCCTTGTGGCCCGCTTCTCGGCCCAAAGCGGCCAAATGAGGCATTCCTCACAGTACCTGAACGAAAATCAGCGGGCCAGGCTGGCTGCCATTCAGGCAACCCTGTGGCATGGCTGCAACCGGCAAGATCAAGATGCAAACTTGCATCTTGATCGCAAGACGGCGGCACACCTGCTTCAGGTCAGTTCCCGTTCGGTCGCGTCAGGTAGACTCTGCTAAGATTTGGACAATCTGGCGGATTACAAAACATGCAGGAGTCGTCCAAGTGCAACGGTTACTTTCACTCTGTTTCCTGACCCTCTCCCTGGCTGGCTGCGGTGGTTCGGATTTGGACCGGCCTTCAGAAATGGCCTGGGGGTCGCCAGTTCTATTCTCCGGCCTCCACCAAGGATTTCAGGGGGCCAGACTCGTCATGGACGCAAACGAGCGGGTCATGCTCGCTTGGTCGAAAGACGCGCACGTGTGGGTATCGTCTTCCTCCGACGGCGCGAGTTGGGCAAGCCCCGTGCAGATCGACGATGCCACGTCGCGGGCTGGTCTGACGGGGCTGGCAATGAATGCCTCGGGCATGGCGGCCCTTGTCTGGCACGCCGAGGAAAGCACCGGCGACTACTTCAAGGCGCGGCTCTATTCGCCGCTGACCGGCTGGAACGCCTCGGCCCAGTTCCTTGACGGCCTGCCAGCCGACGGGACGGGCGGCGCCGTGGCCGTGAACGATTCCGGAGACGTCATGGCCGTCTTCTCCCGTTACGATGCCAGCGGCCATGTCTGGGCCCGTTCCTATACCGAGGCATCGGGCTGGAGTCCCGCCGCGACACGACTGGACACCCTGTCCGGCTACTCCAACTACCCGGACGTGGCCTTGGCCGGCGACGGCAATGCCACCGCCGTCTGGGAGCAGTGGGATGGCGCGCGCAACCAGGCCCTGGCGCGCCGCTACAGCGCGGGCAGCGGCTGGGATGCCACGCCCACCGAACTCGATGGCTCCAGCGACCCAAGCATAGACAAGATCCGCCTTGCCCTCGGCGCCGACGGCGACGGGCTCGCCCACTGGACCCTGGCCGATCGCACCGGCCTCATGGCCCGGCGCCTGGTGAGCGGAAGCTGGCAGGCCACCGAGACGGTCGCCACGGGTACGAGCATCTATAAATCCGACGCCAGGATCGCCCCCGATGGTCGGATCGTGCAGACCTGGGTGAACGACCGGAACGTCTACGCCAGGATCAACGTGGGGGGCGTTTGGGACGCTGCCACAACCCTGGTGAGCGACGACACCGAAACCGTGGGTCTGCGTTCGTCGGTCATGGCCATGGACCGGACCAATGGGCGCGTCATCGTCATGTGGACCCGTCTCGCCCTCGACGACGCCGATGGCTCGGCGGTCTGGGCGCGTCGTTACGACCCGGTCAGCGGCTGGTCAGCGGTCGAACAGGTTGTCCCCTGGACCCCGGGCATCCTCTATGACGTGGATGCCGTAGTCCTGCACGACGACGGACGGGTTTTAGCCGTCCTTGCCGGCGAGGACGTTTCGGTCTGGGAATACAGCACCTATTTGATCAGCTACCGCTGAGATGTCGCATCGGTGGGCTGACCGTCAAACGTCTGTACCGATCACTGCCGCCAGAGAGAGGAAACCCCAACACACAGGGGTGCAGGATCGTCGGGTCGTTGCCTGCCAAGATCGTCTTCCAGTCGGCGCTCGACCGAGTCAAATGACGGCTCGACAAGTCCTGCCATTGAGCCTTTGACGGATTGCCAGTCAGCAAAGAGGCGGGGGTTGCCTGACTGAAGCCAAGGAAGCAACCATTCACGCACGGCCGATCACAATAGTTTGGATACGGCCGTTCTGGCCGACAAGCAGGCGATAGAAGTTACTTGGCCAATGTCCACTTTGTGATCCGCATTCGGTCGACTGAGATACGAAGGGGTGATCATGTGCGATGTAATGCCACAG
>JBAZLW010000256.1:0-4186 GCA_041650095.1 Hydrogenophilaceae bacterium
GCCCCGTTATCAGCCGGCCCAGCCAAGCTTGCGCGTAGCCATCGTCGGATTCCATCCCATCTATCGCCGTCTCTCGGACTCGGCCGGGCTGACCGGGGATAGTGATCTCGGTCGATGCTGGCTGGTCAACGAAAGCCCAGGCGGCATGGCCTTGGAGGTTGCCAAACCGACGTTCCGGCTCAAGATCGGCAGCCTGGTCAGTGTCAGTAGGGAACCTGGTGATTCCCGGCACGACCTTGGTCTGGTGCACTGGTTCAAGATGGCGGGAGACGGTGCCCTGACCTTCGGCCTCAAGTACCTGCGTGGCCATATCCGGCCCAGCTTCTGGGCACTCCCGGGGGGCGAACTCGCCTCGCCGTGCTTGCTGATACAGACGGGCAAGCGCAACTCCAGAGTCGTGCAAAGCATCATCATGCCGGCGCAGGGCGTCGATCCGCGGGCAGACTTGCAGGTGGTGCAGGAAGGCGAGCGACTTAACATCAAGCTCGATGGCAAGATCAAAGCGCTGCCGGAGGTCGATGTCTTCAGCTGTGAGCCGAGCGGCGACGAGGTTTGAGCGTCACGGTGGTTGTGGTCAATTGCGCCGCTGCGCAGTGACCTCCGCCATCGGCACCTTGGTGGCCTCGCGGCCCTGGGCATCCAGGCAACTGCACGTAGCCTCGCCAGTATCCCTGGGCGGCGTGGCACTGCCCGCGAACCCCCGGTCCCGGCAATAGCCGGAACACAGGATGTCATCTCCGGGCGTTCCGAGGTTGCCTACGTTCCACTGGTGCATGACGACAGCGAGCAGAAGCAACGCCGTCGCGCCCGCCGACATCGCCACGTGCCGGACATTCAGTGTGGCCCGGGACTCTTCCCGGCGTCCCGCCACGTAGGCTGTGGCCAGCAACGCAAGCCAGGAGGCGGCGCAGGTCAGGACGAACAGCGCCATCAGTATCTTGCTGGCGCTCGTCGGCCAGGGATTGTCGCCAAATACGAACAGCCAGAGCAGGCCGGCAGCCGACCCGAACAGGGCGACGGAAAGGATGATGGCAGCGAGCAGGGCCGGCACGCTGAACATCAGGACGTAGAGGTATCGCCTCCGAATATTCAACTCCGATCAGGGGCTGGCTGGCCGCCGCGACGGCTGCGATGACGGTGTTGGAGATTCATCTGGGTCCGACTGTGCCTCTTGGTCTGAACGGAGTGTTAAAGCAACTGAATGAGTGCGCCATATTGAAGTGTAGTGAGGTCGTATATGAAGTATCCATATTTGCTCTCAGGCAAGTGCCGGCGTCTCAGTTCGCCAGCTGCAGTTCCCGTTCGCCCTCGACCTTGTTCAGGATCAGCACATTCACCCGGCGGTTGCGGGCGCGGCCTTCCGGGCTGGTGTTGGCGTCGAGCGGCTTGTTGTCGGCATAGCCGATCGCAACCAGGCGGCCGGGCGGCACGCCCTGGTCGGTGAGCAGTCTGACCACCGAGCTGGCGCGGGCCGAGGAGAGCTCCCAGTTGGACGGATAGATCGTGCTCATGATCGGGATGTTGTCGGTGTGGCCTTCCACCTGGATCGGGTTGTCGGTCTCGGCCAGTACCTTGGCGACCGCGGCCAGTGCGCTGACCGAGGCCGGCTGCAGGGTGGCGTCGCCGCTGGCGAACAGGGTGCTGGCGTTGATCTCGACGGTGATGCCGCGGGCCGACTGGGTAACCCGGACCTGGCCCTGCTTGACCAGCGATTCCATCGCGGTCTGGACGTCCTTGGCGATGGTCTTCATGTGTTCCGCCACCGGGTTCGCCGGTTGCGGCTTCATCCCGGTCGTCTTGCCGATCGGCTTGCCGGCGCCCTGCAGTATCTCGGAGTATTTCTGGCCCATGTTGATCTGCTTCGGACTGGTCTGTTTTTCGTTGAAGGCGTTGACGATGGAGTCCGACAGGACCCGGTATTTGCCCTCGTTGACCGAGGAGATGGCGTACATGACCACGAAGAAGGCGAACAGCAGGGTGATGAAGTCGGCATAGGAGACCAGCCAGCGCTCCAGGTTCTCGTGTTCCTCGTGGATTTGCTTGCGGGGCATTTTTAGCGGTCAGCTATCAGCAAGGGCCAAAGCCAGGCGGCCGCAGACCATCCACGAGCTGACCGCTGAATGCTGAAAGCCGATGTCTTTCACACCAAATATCCCTGCAGTTTTGCCTCGATCATCCTCGGGTTTTCCCCGTTCGCGATCGACACGATGCCTTCGATGTACATCTCCTTCAAACGCACGTAACGGTTGACGTGGTAGCGCAGCTTGTTGGCGATGGGCAGGAAGATCAGGTTGGCGCCGCCAACGCCGTAGATGGTGGCGACGAAGGCGACGGCGATGCCGGCGCCGAGCTTGGACGGGTCGGACAGGTTTTCCATGACGTGGATCAGGCCCATCACCGCGCCGATGATGCCGATGGTCGGCGAATAGCCGCCGGCGGCCATCCAGATCTTGCTGGCCTCGATGCGGTGGATTTCGTGGCCGTGCAGCTCCATTTCCAGGGTGTCGCGCAGCACCTCCGGTTCGGCGCCGTCGACCAGCATCTGCAGGCCGCGCCGCTCGAACAGGTCGTTCTGGTCGTCGATCATCGGCTCCAGGGCGAGCAGGCCTCCGCGCCTGGCCAGGTGGCTCCAGGACAGGATCAGGTTGAGGGTGTCCTGGGGCAGGTAGATCGGCGGCCGGAACACCCACTTGGCCATGGCCAAGCCGTCCAGGAAGACCCTGAGCGAGCTTTGCAGCATGACGGCGCCCATGGTGCCGCCGATCACGATCAGGAAGGCCGTGAGCTGGAGCAGCGAACCGATACCGCCGCCTTCCAGGGCCTGCCCGATCAGGATGGCGCCAAGGCCCAGTAATAGTCCGGCGATGCTGATGATGTCCATGATGTCTGTGGGCGTCCCTTAATTGACCCAGTCCCGGAGGAAGCCGCGCAAGCGCGCGACGGCCTGGCCATGCAGCTGGCAGATGCGCGACTCGGAAACGCCGAGGACGGTGCCGATTTCCTTGAAGTTCATTTCCTGCTCGTAATACATGCCCATCAGCATTTTCTCCCGATCCGGCAACTCGACGATAGCCTGCGTGAGTGCCTTCCTGAAATTCTGGTCGGACAGCATCTCGAAGGGGCCGTCCGCCAGCTCGCCGACAAAGCGGTCGAGGAAGTCGTCGCTGTCGGAGGCATGAAGGTCCTCATAGTAGACCAGTTGGGCGCCGCGCGTTTCGCCAAGCAGTTCGAAATAGTCGTTGATGGGCATGCCCATCTGGCCGGCGATCTCCTGCTCGGTGGGCGGACGCTGCAGTCGTTGTTGCAGGACATGGATAGCGTTCTCGATCTTCCGGCTGGCCTTGCGTACCGTGCGCGAGGCCCAGTCGGAGTCGCGCAGTTCGTCCAGCATGGCGCCGCGTACCCGCTGCGTGGCGTAGGTCTCGAAATGGGCGCCCTGGCTGTCGTCGAAACGATCCATGGCGTCGAGCAGGCCGATCAGGCCGGCCTGGATGAGGTCGTCCGCATCCACACTGGCCGGCAGCCGGCTCATCAGGTGGTAGGCGATGCGTTTCACCAGGGGCAGGTGCGCCCGGATGACCGCGTCCTTATCCGTAGGCCCTTCCATGTTGGACATGTCGTGTGGTCTGGTGTCGGGGTGGTCGGTTCAGGCGGCCGAACAGGCCCAGGCGCTGCCAGAATACCTTGGCGTCCATGTCTGAGCCGGGATCGCTGGCGTGCAGCCGCTCGGCCAGTTGGCGGAAGGCGAGCGCGGCCGGTGCCGAAGGGGCGACCTGGTGGATCGGCCGCATCGAGCGGATCGCCTGGTCGAGTTTGGGATCCTTGGGCACCGAGCCGAGCAGGCCGACGCCGATGCCGAGAAAACGCCTGGAGGTCTCGTTGAGATTGGCGATCAGTTGTTCGGCTCGGTCGTCGTCGCTGGCGTTCATGAACACGGCCAGCCAGGCGGCATCGGGTTGCTTGCGGTGGGCGGCCTTGAGCACCGCATAGGCCTCGGTCAGGCGCGCCTTGGCGGTAGGCAGGATGAGCAGGCGCAGGGGCGCGGCCAGGGCCAGGCAGGGGCGTTCGTCGGCTGGTGCGGCCAGCAGCAGCCATTCCCACGCGCCGGCGGCGAAATCCTCGGACAGGCGACTCCAGTGGCGATCGTCCGCTTCAGCGACCTGGGCCAGGCCCTGCTCGGCACGCA
>JBAZLW010000257.1:0-4174 GCA_041650095.1 Hydrogenophilaceae bacterium
TTCGACGGCGATTTCCCGGTCGTGGTTGGCGGCGACCATTCCTGCGCCATGGGCACCTGGAGCGGCGTCGCCCGGGCCTACGCGGCGCGCGGCCGCATCGGCCTGCTCTGGATCGACGCCCACATGGACAGCCACGTCCCGGAGACCTCGGCCAGTCACGCCGTCCACGGCATGCCCCTGGCCGCCCTGCTCGGCCGCGGCCAGCCGGGCCTGGTCGCGCTGGCCGGCAAACAGCCGGTCCTGCAGCCCGAACACGTCTGCCTGCTGGCCGTGCGCAGCTACGAGGAAGACGAATCGGCCCTGCTGGAGCGCCTAAAGGTGCGCGTGATCAGCCAGACAGAGGTGCAGGAACGCGGCATCCGGACCGCCCTGGCCGAGGCCCTGGCCCGGGTCACCGAGGGCACGGCCGGTTTCGGCATCAGCCTCGATCTCGACGCCATCGATCCCGGCGAGGCCCCCGGCGTCGGCAGCCCGGAACCGGCCGGACTGGCGGCGCATGAATTTCTTGCCGCCCTGACGCCGCTGCTGGCCGATCCCCGTCTGGTGGCCCTGGAAATCGCCGAATTCAACCCAGAACACGACCGCGCTCAGGTCACCCTGCAACTCATCGTCGAGGTACTGGACCGGCTTGCGAAGGGACGTGCCAATCAGAACTGATGGTTGTAGCCAACCATGCCCGAAAGCTGGCTGTGGGTGATGGTCATGCCGTTGGTATTGGACACCTCGGGCGCATAGGACACCGCCAGGGCAACGCTGCCCTTTTGGCTGACGCGGTAGTCGAATCCCGCCGTGTAATGCCACTCAACCGTGGCCGGGAAGAGCGGATTCAGGGTGGCGTCCGGCACCGGGTTCTTGCCGTAGTTGACACCGGCGCGCACGCCCACTCTGTCATTCACCCGGTATTGCACGCCCAGGGCATAAACCACCTGGTCGTGCCAGTTCTGCGCCATGGTCAGCGGCACCTCGCTACCGCCGTCCGGGGTGAAGACCAGCTCGAAGTCCTTCATGTCGCTGCTCCAGCCGATGTGCTTGACATCGGCCGCCAGCATCAGCTTGGGACTGGCCTGCCAGGCGATGCCTACGGCATAGGTCTCCGGCCACTCGAAGTTGTGGATGGTCGCCTTGCCGGTCATGCCCGCGAAGGTCGCCCCATTGTCTTTGGTCTCCAGGTCGCTCAGGGCGGTCTTGCTGTGGTAGGTCAGGCCGACATTGAAGGTCGGCGAGACCTTGTAGAGTAGGCCCAGCTTGCCGGCGAAGCCGGTGCCCTTGGCCCGGCCGGTGAAGTCGTTGTCGTCGGAAAAGTCGATGCGCGGCCCACCGGGCGCAAAGGCTGCCCGCATGTCCAGGCCGGCCCAGACGAAGTCCAGGGTGGCGCCGACCAGCAGGTTGGGCGCGGCCTCGTAGGCCACCGGCACGATCAGACGCCCCACCCCCAGTTCGGAGCGCACCGGCTGGCCGGTGCCCTGGGCCAGCGGCGAATCCGCCGCGTATTCGGTGCCCATGCCGCCCTGGGCAAACGTACCGATGCCATAGACCAGTTTCCCGGTCTTGCGGCTCCAGCCGATCGCGGGCATGAAATAGGCATCGCCGCCGGATTGAGCCCCGGCAGCCTTGACGTCGGGACCGAGGTAATGCAGCGCCAAGGCCAGTTGATCGCCTTCTCCCCCCAGCGCCAGGGTGGCCGGGTTGTTCATCATGGCGGCCATGCCGCTGTCGTAGGCCATCGAGGCCCCACCCATGCTCAGCCCGATGGGGCCGAAGCCTTCCAGGTTCATGCCGTTGGTGGCGTGGGCGGAAAAGGCGGCAAGCGACAAGGCGGCGGCAAGCGGCAGCGCCGTCCTGGCAGGATGGTGTTTCATGATTTTCTTTCTCTGGCGGGATCATCGGTATGGTAGTCAACAGACATATCGGTATCGATCAATATTCTGATTGACCCAGAAAATTCACTGATGGCCACCCGCAGCTAAACCGATCCCCGGCAATTCGCTAGAATTCGTCGTCACGCCAACCGGCACATCCCACCATCGCGACAAGGACCCGCCATGCTGCTCGGCTTCGTCATCCTCTACCTGGTCGTTTCCATCGGCATCGGCCTGTACGCCGCCACCAAGGTGCACAACGCCAGGGACTACATCGCCGCCGGCCGTTCGCTGCCGCTGTACATCGTCATGGCCATGGTGTTCGCGACCTGGTTCGGCGCCGAGACGGTGCTGGGCATCCCGGCCACCTTCATGGAGGAGGACCTGGCAGGCCTGATCTCGGACCCGTTCGGGGCCTCGTTGTGCCTGGTCCTGTTCGGCCTCTTCTTCGCCCGCAAGCTGTACCGGATGAACCTGCTCACCATCGGCGACTTCTACCGGGAACGCTACGACCGCCGGGTCGAGGTGGTCACCGGCATCGCTATTGCTCTGTCCTACCTGGGCTGGGTGTCGGCCCAGGTGACCGCCCTCGGCCTGGTGTTCAACGTGCTCTCCGACGGCGTCATCACCCAGCCGCAGGGCATCCTGATCGGCGCCGCCGTGGTGCTGATGTACACCCTGTACGGCGGCATGTGGTCGGTGGCCCTGACCACCTTCTTCCAGATGATCGTCATCGTGCTGGGCCTGTTCTATATCGCCTGGCTGATCAGCGACATGACCGGCGGCGTCGCGCCGGTGGTCGAGCACGCGGCCAGCAACGCCAAGTTCAATTTCTGGCCGGAACTGAACGCCGTGGCCATGGTCGCCTTCATCTCCGGCCTGCTGACCATGGGCTTCGGCTCGATCCCGCAGCAGGACGTGTTCCAGCGCGCCAACTCCTCGCGGAACGAGCACGTCGCGGTCTGGGGCACGGTGCTGGGCGGCGTGGCCTATTTCCTGTTTGCCGCCGTGCCGATCTTCCTGGCCTATTCGGCCAACCTGATCGACCCCGACCTGGCCGCCCGCTGGCTGGCCGAGGACAGCCAGAAGCTGCTGCCGGAACTGGTCAAGGGCCACCTGCCCCTGTTCGCCCAGGTGATCTTCTACGGCGCCCTGCTGTCGGTGATCATGTCGACCGCCTCGGGCACCCTGCTGGCACCCTCGGTGACCATCTCGGAAAACGTGCTCAAGGGCTTCGTGACCCGGCGCAAGCACATGTCGGAACACCGGCTGCTGGTGATGACCCGCTGGGTGGTGGCGGTGTTCGCCGTGCTGGTGACGCTGTATGCCCTGTGGTCGCTGGAGCAGGAGACCGGCATCCACCAGATGGTCGAGAACGCCTACAAGGTCACCCTGGTGCTCGCCTTCGTGCCCCTGGTGGCGGGCCTGTACTGGCGCCGGGCGAGCACGCGCGGGGCCTATTTCGCCATCGTGCTCGGCCTGGCGACCTGGCTGCCCATGGAGTTCCTCATGCCGGAGGGCGAAGGGCCGATCCCACCCCAGTTTGCCGGTTTCCTGATGGCCATCGCCGGCATGCTGATCGGTTCGCTGACCGACCGCCGGCACGGCCACCACGCGCCGGCCGCCTGATATATCGTGGACGCGGGCTTGCCCGCGCTGCCTTGTCGGCGCCGAGGAGCTTGATTCGTAGGAGCGCTGCTGGCGGCGCGAAACCCCTTCGGCCCGCCTGCGGACCTCCTACAGCGGATAGGTCTCGAAGAAGGCAGCGACGAAGTCGCCCAGGCTCGATTCCGGCAGGTTGTTGATCCCCGCCGCCGCCTTGCGCCCGCCGCCGCTCGGGAAGCGCATGCACAGGGTGTCGGCGCCGATGCGGTTGTTGACCGGGGCGCGCACGCTGACCACGTAGCCGCCCCTGGGCGAGCAGGTGACCAGGGCGTGGGCACGATCAGGATGGCGCGTCGCCAGGTCGTTGGCATAGACGCCGGACACCCGGCGCGCCCAGGCCGCGTCCGGCAAGACATAGACGGCGCCCGACGGGCGCGCCTCGTGGGGACGCAGGGCCTCGGCCAGCGCCATGTCGGCGGCATAGCCGTCCTTCAGGGTGGCAAACTCGGGCGCCTCGGCGATGAAGGCGAACGGGTCGGCGTAGCCGTGCAGGCGCCGGTACAGCTCGGCGGGATCGAAATGCAGGTCCGCGACGCTGTCGCCGTAGGCGTTGTAATTCAGGCATTCGCCCAGTTCGCGCAGGGCATCGACCTGGGATTCGGCCAGCCCGAGCGGCTCCGCCGCCGTGTGCGCCGAGCCGTGCAGGTTGT
>JBAZLW010000258.1:0-4132 GCA_041650095.1 Hydrogenophilaceae bacterium
CGCCTCCCAGGTGTCGACCACGAGGCGGAATTCGAGGTCGCCCCGGCTGGCGAAGATGCGCCCCGGCAGCCAGCGTTCGCCACGCTGCTGGTAGCGGCTGTACTCGATATGCCAGCCGTCCTGGTCCAGGCTGGCCAGGTGGCCATCCTCGCCGGCTGCGGCGCTGAACCCCGTTTGCGGACGCGGCAGCGCGGACAGCCACCAAACCAGGCCGTCCAGCGGCAGGCGCAGGCCGAGGGCACGCTCCATCAATTGCTCGTCGCTCGCCTCGGTGACCACCGAGCCGTCGGCCGCCTTGAGTACCACCACCCTGCCCTGGCGCCGTATCTCCGCCGCACCCTGGCCCAACGGGCCCGACAGCAGCAGCGTCTCCTCCGCCACGGCCCGCTGCCAGGAGATGCTGCCGGAAAAGGTCTGGCTGTCGGTCTTCACCGACAGGCGGCCGTCGAGCTTGAACTGCATGACCGGGCTCTGGCCGCGCAGGGAATCCGGGGCGACCGCGACATTCAGCGAGGCACAGCCGGTCAGCGCCAACAGCAGGAACAGGCCACGGCCCAACAGGCGTGCCACAAGCATCGCTTACTTGACGAAGCGGGACAGGGTTTCTTTCAGCACATCGTTGTCGGGATGCTCCCGCAGCGAGCCCTGCCAGACCTTGCGCGCCTCGTCCCGCTGGCCGGCGGCCCAGAGCGTCTCGCCGAGATGGGCGGCGATCTCCGGATCGGGACGCTGGTTGTAGGCCCGCTTCAGGTAGGCCGCCGCCTCGGGCAACCGGCCAGCCTTGAATTGCGCCCAACCCATGGAGTCGAGTATGAAGGGATCCTCGGGGCTCAGCTTGAGCGCCTTATCCAGCAAGGCAATCCCCTCTTCAAGACGGTTGGTGCGGTCGACCAGGGTATAGCCGAGCGCGTTGTAGGCATGCGCGTGCCCCGGCTCCAACTTGATCAGGTGGCGCAGATCGGCCTCGGTCACGTCCAGCTTGCCCAGCCGCTCCGCGATCATGGCCCGGTCATAGAGCAGATCGCCGGCATCGGGTGTCTGTGCCAGTGCCTGGCTGAGCACCCCGAACGCATCGTCGTAACGCCCGGCCTCCCGTAACAACTGCGCCTCGGCCTGGACGATCTGGAACTTTTCCGCATCGGACGTCGTTTCCAGTGGCCGCAACAAGGCCCGCCCCTCATCCACCCGGGCCAGTTTGCCCAGCACCACGGCCGCCTTCAGCCTGGCCTGGAAGTAATGCTCACCCGGTTCGACCTTGAGATACCACGCCAGTGCCTTTTCATAGCGCTGGCGCCCCTCGTTGACCTGAGCCAGATAGCCCCTGACCAGATCCTCGTCGGGGAAGCCACGCTCCAGCGTCTGGGTCAGGTATCGTTCGGCGGCATCCAGGTCGTTCATCTGCATGGCCAGCAGCCCGACGGCAAAACGCAACTCTGGATTGTCAGGCGCGTTCGCGATCAGGGCATCGAACTCCTGCCTGGCCTCGCCATAGCGGCCGACCTTGGCCAGAACCTTGGCACGGGCCAGGCGCACCCGTTCCGCGCCGGGATTTTTTTCGTTAAAGGCCTTCCAGTACGCCAACACGGCCTCGTCACCCGTTCCGGCCAGGGCCTGACCCTTGACCAGCGCCGCGGTTTCCCAGCCCGGATTCAGACGCAACGCCTCATCCAGCTCGGCGATGGCGAGCGCTTGCTGGCCGGCATTGAGCGCACTCTGGGCCACGACCAGATGCGCCTCGGGCACCGCAGGGTAGGCCCCGGCCAGTTCCTTCATCAGGTCGAGCACGGCCACCTTGTCCTTGTACCGTGCCAGCAAGCCATGCAGTTGCAGGAAGGCGTCGCCGACCGGGCGATCGTTCATTTGCATCAAGGCCTTCAGATGCGGCTTGGCCTCTTTCAGGCGATCGATCCCGATCAGCGTCGTGCAAAGAAACTGACGGGCACGCGCCGACCCGGGCTCCAGTTCCACCCACAAGCGCGCCATTTCAGCGGCCTTGGCCATGTCGTGGGCATAGGTGGCGAGTTCGGCGGCCCGACGCACCACGCGCGGGTCATGGGTCTTGTAGGCGAGATCGGCATAGGCCTCATTGGCCAGGGCGAGATCGCCCCGTTGGCCGGCAATCTCGCCCAGCATGAACTGGTACAGGAGCTGTTCAGTGAGCGCAGTAGCCGGCTTGGCCTTGACCGGCGCCGCGGCGGCAGGGGCGCCTTTTTTCGTCAGCACGCCGGGCGACTGGGCGCAAGCCGTGAGGGAAGCGAGGGCAAGGATCAGGATTAATGGCTTGGCGTTCATCAGTGTGTCAGGCAGGTACCGTTGGTGCATTATGCAGAACCCCCCCGCCCCTGAGAAGCGTCGATTACGACCATGCCCGAATTGCCAGAAGTCGAAACCGTGCGTCGAGGACTCGCACCGCACCTGATCGGGCGGCTCCTGCTCGGCGCCCGGGTGCGCGAACCCCGCCTACGCTGGCCGGTCCCGGACGACCTGGATGAGCGGGTGGCCGGGCGCCGGGTCGAGGCACTGGCACGGCGGGGGAAATACCTGATCATGACGCTCGACCGGGGCCACCTGATCCTGCACCTGGGCATGTCCGGCAGTCTGCGCCTGACACCGGGCCCGACGCCGGTCGAGAAACACGACCATCTCGACCTGATCCTGGCCGACGAGCGGGTACTGCGCTACCGCGACCCGCGCCGGTTCGGCGCCGTGCTCTGGAGCGAGGCCCCGGAACGGCACCCGCTGATTGCCGGACTCGGCGTCGAGCCGCTCGATGACGGTTTCGACGGCGACTGGCTGTATGCCGCCAGCCGCAACCTCCGCGCCCCGGTCAAGTCCTGGCTGATGGATGCCCATGTCGTGGTCGGCATCGGCAACATCTACGCCAACGAGGCCCTGTTCCACGCCGGCATCCACCCCCTGCTGCCGGCCGGCAAGCTGACCCGGCCGCGCTGCCGCCGCCTGGCCGAGGCGATCCGGGACACCCTGAACCTGGCCATCGCGGCCGGCGGCAGCACCTTGCGTGATTTCGTCGACAGCCATGGCCAGCCGGGTTATTTCCAGCAGACCTATTTTGTCTATGGCCGCGGCGGCGAGGACTGCCGCCGATGCGGCAGCGAGATCCGTTCAACCCGTCTCGGCAACCGCACAACCAGTTTCTGCCCGGTCTGCCAGAAGAAATGACCGGCCAGCACTTATAAAACAAACCTTTGCTGTGCTAGATTGGCAAAAAACCTCGGAGTGAGCCATGAGCAGTCCGTCCCTCGCCTCGGATTTCGAAGCCTACAGCCTGTGGCGCACCAACCTGTCGGACCAGATTGCCGACTATCGACTATGGCTGAACAGGGAAGACCTGAACGACTCCCAGCGCGACCTGAGGCTCCAGCAACTGCTCGACCGCCTGGCCGAAGACAAGCTGCACGTCGCCTTCATCGCCGAGTTCTCCCGGGGCAAGTCCGAGCTGATCAACGCCATTTTCCTGTCCGACATGAAGCAGCGCCTGCTGCCGTCGACCGCCGGCCGGACCACCATGTGCCCGACCGAACTGCTCTACGACCCGGCCAAGCCGCCCCAGATCGAACTGCTGCCGATCGAGACCCGTGCCACCAGCGCCCCGGTGTCCGAATACCGCGGCTACCCGGAGGAATGGTTCCTGGTACCCATGGACATCGCTTCGCCCGATCACGTGCGCGAGGCCATGCAGGAAGTCTGCCGGGTCAAATCGGTCAGCGTCGAGGAGGCCACCCGCTACGGCCTCTACGACCCCGAGGCGCCGGAGTACTCGGCGACGCTCGACGAGGACGGCAACGTCGCCATACCGGCCTGGCGCCACGCCATCATCAACTTTCCGCACCCCTTCCTGGAAAAGGGCCTGGTGGTCTACGACACCCCGGGCCTGAACGCCATCGGCGTCGAGCCTGAACTGACCTACAGCTTGCTGCCGAATGCCCACGCGGTGCTGTTCGTGCTCTCCGCCGATGCCGGCGTGACCAAGTCCGACATCCAGGTCTGGCGCGACCACATCGACATGCGCGGCACTCGGAAGGGCCGGCTGGTGGCGCTCAACAAGATCGACGGCCTGTGGGATGCGCTCAAGACGGAAGAACAGATCAACGCCGAGATCGACAAGCAGGTG
>JBAZLW010000259.1:0-4126 GCA_041650095.1 Hydrogenophilaceae bacterium
GCCCATGGCCTCGTCCTGGGTGCTGGAGCAGACCGCCGTGCCCAAACCCGAAGCGGTGACGGACGCGGTGCTCGAACTGATCGCTTATGACCACTCGACCCCGACCTGGCTGGGCGAAGCCTCACCCGCTGCGGCCAGGGCCACGGAGCCCGTCCTGATGAAAGCCTATTGAAACCCGCCGCTTGGGTGTAACTGATCCTTGAACCGGCCTCAGGAAAACACTTGATTGGGTTTCGTCGTTCCCGCGCAGGCGGGAACCCAGTCAAATCAAGCCACTGGATGCCCGCCTGCGCGGGCATGACGAATCAAGCGTTGCCCTTATTCGCCGTTCAGACGCTGGATCGGTTCGCGCAGCCGCCATACCATGTACAGCCCGGGCAGTCCGAGCAGGACGGCGATGATGAAGAAGGCCGGCCAGCCGATGCTCTCCGCCATCACTCCGGCCAGCGGGCTGACGTAGATCCGCCCGACCGCGGCCAGGGCCGAGAGCAGGGCGTAGTGGGTGGCGGTGTAGCGGTGGCTGCACAGGCTCATCAGCAGGGCCACGAAGGCCGCCGTGCCCATGCCGCTGGTGATGTTCTCGGCTGCGATGGCCGCCACCAGCAGGTTGTCGATGTTGGCCGGCTCCAGCAGGGCCACGAAGCCCCAGTCGAAGGGTTGCAGGACGAAGCCGCCCCAGGCGCCCTTGCCGGCCGAGGCCAGATAGGCGAAGCCGAAGTTGGCCACCATCTGCAGGAAGCCGAACAGGAGCAGGGAACGGAACAGGTTCAGGCGCAGCATCAGGGCGCCGGCGATCAGCGCCCCGGCGATGGTCAGCCAGATGCCGATCACCTTGTTGACGATGCCCACCTCGGCCTGGCTGAAGGCCATGCCCTTGATCAGGAAGGCCGTGGTCAGGCTGCCGGCGAAGGCATCCGACAGCTTGTACAGGACGATCAGGAGCAGGAAGGCCCAGGCCCCCGGCTGCTCGACGAAACTGGCCAGCGAACGGTTCAGGGTCTCGAAGCCGACCCGGCGCGCGGCCCAGCCGCCCAGGGGCAGGGCGCCGGCCACGCCGGCCAGGATGAAGGTCAGGCGCACCCACTTGTCGGCGCTGTCCGGGTCCAGGCCGAGACCGATCAGCAGAAAGCGGGCGGCGAACCAGCCGGCCACGAAGCCGGCCAGCATGGCGGCGAAGCCGGTCAGTTCTTTACGCGGGTCCGACTCGATCGGCTTCGCCCCGCCCGCCACCGAGGGCAGCGCGACCAGCGAGAAGACCGCCGCGCCGACCATGATCCCGGCCATGGTCATGTAGACACGCGGCCAGCTCTGCCACTGCTCGGCCCAGATCAGGGCGATGCCGCCCGACAGGATCATGGCCAGGCGGTAGCCGAACACCGACAGCGAACCGCCCAGGCCGCGCTCGCGTGCCGGCAGCACGTCGGTCCGGTAGGCGTCGATGACCACGTCCTGGGAGGCGGACAGGAAGGCGAGGAGCAGGGCGGCGAGGGCGAACAGGGCCGCGCTGTCCCTGGGCGAGATGCCGGCCATCCAGACCAGCGCCCCGGCCAGGGCCAGTTGGGTGAGCACCAGCCAGCCGCGCCGGCGGCCCAGGAAGGGCGGCTCGAAGCGGTCCATCAGCGGCGCCCAGAGGAACTTGAAGGTGTAGGGCACGCCGACCAGGCCGAGGAAGCCGATGGTGGCGATGTCCACCCCGTCCACCGCCAGCCAGGCCTGCATGGCCTGGCCGGTCAGGGCCAGCGGCAGGCCGGAGGCGAAGCCGAGGACGAGGATGGCGAACTGGCGGCGGAGGGTATCGAAACGGTTCATGGCGGGGGCATTTGGAATGGCGCGACTATAGCCGGGCTCGCCATGGGACGCCACGAACCAGACACGGATATGCCCGTGTCCGCATAGAATAAAGCCGTCCCACCGACCCGAGGAACACGCCATGAACAGCCAACTGGCCGCGCTCGATCAAGCGCAGACCACCGCCATCGACCTGGCCATCAAGTTCGGTCCGAAACTGCTCGCTGCCGGCCTGATCTTCCTGGCCGGCTATTTCGCCGCCGTCTGGCTGGCGCGCCTCGCCGACGGCATGCTGGTCAAGCTGGAACTGGATGTGACCCTGCGCACCCTGCTGGTACGCCTGGTGCGCGTGCTGGTCTTCCTGCTGTTCCTGGTGATGGCCCTGCAAAACCTGGGCGTCGAGCTGCTGCCGCTGATCGCCGGACTGGGCGTCGCCGGCGCCGGCCTTGCCCTGGCCATGCAGGGGGTGTTGTCCAACCTGGCGGCGGGGCTGACCATCGTCTTCACCCGGCCGTTCAAGGTGGGCGAATTCATCTCCATCGCCGGCGAGGAAGGCCAGGTGGAAAGCATCAGCCTGTTCAGCACCAAACTCATCCACGCCGACTATTCCCACGTGGTCATCCCCAACCGCCACATCGCCGGGGAAATCCTGCACAACTACGGCCAGATCCGGCAGGTCAACACCAGCGTCGGCGTCGCCTACGGCAGCGACCTGAACCAGGCCCTGGCCGCCATAGACGGCATCCTCGCCGGGCAACCCGCCGTGCTGCGCGAGCCCGCGCCCCTGGTCCAGGTCGCCGCCCTGGCCGACTCCTCGGTCAACATCTCGGTACGGCCCTGGGTCTCGGTGGACGACTTCCCCACCGCCGCCGGCGAGATCAACAAGGCGGTCCTGGAGACCTTCCGGATGCAGGGCATCGCCATCCCGTTCCCGCAGCGCGAGGTGCGCCTGCTGGGCCAGGCGGGTTGATGCCGCGCTCAGGGCATTGCGCCCAATATTGAAGGGTCGACATCAATCCTGTCCTACCGACGGCCCAACTCTGTTTCCGTATATGCAACAGCGGCGCAGAGAATCTCACACAAGGGGCCAATCGCGTTGGTGATGACATCCTTGTCATCACCACGGCGCTCGGCTTTGGAGCCATGCACGAGATTACAGAGGACAAAATACACAACCTTGCCAAGCGCAACCAGCCGCTTTGCAGATACTTCCCCTTCTTGCCCACCTCTCAGGTCGTCCCAAACCGCCGTTCGTCTGTCATCCGAAACTTCCCCTTGGAGAGGGTCATTGCATCCTTGATTTCGCATATCTCGAATAGGTGTATTCCGCGCCAGGAAAAATTGGATTTCTGTTGAAACGCCATCCAGGATTTCCGTAGCCGTTATCCCCGGTAATTTTTTCAACAAATACTCAATCTGTTGTTTCTCGTCATTGCCTTGTCTACCGGCCTTCGCCCAAGCGAAATAAAGCGCATTAAACGCCGTATACAGGAAGAAAAAACGCGCAAACACATCCTGTGTACTCGCGGCTTTTTCCTGCCAGCTTTTGGCAATCATAAGTTGATCCGTCAGCAGATTACGACAGTCTATTACTGATCGGCTGTCCGCCACCGAACGGTTCGGTGCCATCACATCCGCCCTTTCTTCGCCCCGCCCAGCAGCCCACCCGCATCCCGCTCGTCCAGTTCCAGCTTCGGCGTGGCGGTTTTCAACCGCTTCTCAACTTCCTTGATGTGCTCGGCTGCGGGGATGTTCTCGGGCCGGTCGCCGCCAATGCGCTCGATCGCCGCGCGGACTTCCTTGCCGACCTGCTCGTGGGCGCGGATGGCCTGCTGCTGGTTGCGGATGCCTTCCCGCGCCAGCTTGTCGCGGGCCTGGGTCATGCGGAACTGGTTGGCGGCCAGTTCGGTGGCGTTCATCCGGTCCATGAGGTTTTCCTTGCCGGGAATGCCCTTGCGCGCCTTGATGTCGTCGTTGCCGAGTCCGCCGTAGAGCCCTTTGTAGCCGGCATCGTGGAAGACCCCGAACATGCGGTTCTGTACCCCGGCCTGCTGGGCCGCCCCGGACAGGGCCTTGAATTCCTCGGCGGTCTGCTTGCGGATCTCCAGCCGCTCAAGGTCGGCGGCGAGCTGGTCGGTCAGTTCCTGGCGGCGCGCCTGGACGGCGAAGTATTTCTGGGCCTGGGCGATCTCCGGCTTGCGCGGGTCGCCGTTCTGGGCGATGAGGTAGCAGGCGAAGCGGGAGAGGTGGTAGTCGTCCAGTTGACGCTGGCTGCCCGAACCCAAGTCGACCATTTTGCCGGCGCCGGCAAAATGGTTCTCCGGCTGGTTCCCCGACT
>JBAZLW010000260.1:0-4101 GCA_041650095.1 Hydrogenophilaceae bacterium
GGCAGCCGATCTGCAGCCGCTTTGCCGAGGTCGTGCACGGCGGGCTCGATCCCGAACTGGTGCGCTATACCCGCCAGGTCACCCTGGCCTGGACCCTGTTCTTCCTGGCGGTCAGCCTGGCCTCGACGCTACTGTTCCTGTTCGCGCCCATCGAGGTCTGGTCGGTGTTCGCCAATTTCCTCACCCTGCCGCTGGTCCTGCTGATGTTTGCCGCCGAGTTCCTGGTCCGCCTGCGCAAGCTGCCGCATCTGGAAAAGCACAGCATCCTGGACGGCATCCTGGCCTACTGGAAAGCCCCAGCCACTCCTGTCCATCCCCGTTAGGCCTGGCGCGGCAGCCGCCCGGTCAGCGTCCGGCAGTTCCTCGGCGACGTCAACCGGCTCGCTGGCCTGTTGCCGCCCGGGCGGCATGTGCTCAACCTGTGCGGCGACCGCTACCGCTTCGCGGTCGCCCTGATGGCCAGCATCGTCAGTGGCCGAGTCAGCCTGCTACCCTCCAGCCAAACCCCGGAATCGCTCAGGCAGATGCAGCGCTTCGCCCCGGATGTCTTCTGCGTCACCGACCGCGACGACGGCGGCGACGGGCTGCCGGTCTTGCGCTACCCGGAGTCGCTGCCGGAGGCCCTGGCAGACCCCGTTATTCCCCAGATCGACAGCGACCAGGTCGTCGCCCGGATCTTCACCTCCGGTTCCACCGGCATGCCGATCCCCCATCTCAAGCGCTGGGGCAACCTGGTGCGCGGCGTCCAGGCCGGGGCGGAGCGGTTGCGCGTCGGCCCCGGCCACGCCCTGGTCGGCACGGTGCCGCCCCAGCACATGTACGGCCTCGAATTCACCGTGCTGATGCCCTTGCAATGCGGCGCCGCCCTGCATGCCGGCCAGCCCTTCTACCCGGCCGACATCTGCGCGGCACTGGCAGAGCTGCCGCGGCCGCGCATGCTGGTCACCACGCCCTACCACCTGCGGGTGCTGCTGGCCGAAGCGTCCGAACTACCGGCAGTGGACCTGCTGCTGTCCGCCACCGCGCCCCTGTCGCACAACCTCGCCGTCGCCGCGGAGGCCCGCCTCGCCGCCCCCTTGTTCGAGATCTACGGCAGCACCGAGACCGGCCAGATTGCTTCCCGGCGCACCACGGCCGGCGCCACCTGGCAGACCTTGCCGGATATCCGCCTGCGTGGCGAGGGCGAGGCGGTCTGGGCCGAGGGCGAGCGCTTCGAGGCGCCGACCCGGCTGGGCGACGTGATCGAACTGGTGGCCGCGGATGCCCGCCAGTTCCTGCTTCATGGCCGTCATGCCGACCTGGTCAACATCGCCGGCAAACGGTCCTCCCTGGGTTATCTCAATTTCCAGCTCAACGCCATCCCTGGGGTACAGGACGGTGTTTTCCTGCTGCCCCAGGAGGACGATGGCGACCACCCGGAAAACGTCCGCCGCCTCATCGCCCTGGTGGTGGCGCCCGGGTTGACCCCGGCCGCCCTCATGCAGGCCCTGCGCGAGCGCATCGATCCGATCTTCCTGCCCCGGCCGCTGCTGTTCGTCGCCGCCCTGCCGCGCAACGCCACCGGCAAGCTGCCCCGCCAGGCGACCCAGCAGCTCCTGGCCAGCCTGCGCGCACAAGACGCCATCCCGTCATGACCGACCTGTCCCTGCCCTTGCCCGTCGCCGCCGACCACCCGGCCTATGGCGGCCATTTCCCCGGCCATCCCATCCTGCCCGGCGTGGTGCTGCTGGACGAGGCCCTGCATGCCCTGGCCGCGCGGCAGGGCATGCAGGCCGCCGGCGGCCAGATCCGGTCGGCCAAGTTTCTCAGTCCGGTCAACCCGGGCGAGGCGCTGCGTCTGGACTATGTCGCCACGGCGGCGGGCGTGTTCCGGTTCGAGGTGGTGGCCGCCGACCCTGGCCATGAGCGGGTGGTCGCCAGCGGCGTGTTCGTCTTCGCCGCAGCCGGGGCAGCGGCGTCGTGAGCGCTGTCGACACCGGCCAGGCCGAATGGAGAAAGCAACCGGAACGCGGCAGCCAGGCCTTGCTGCGCGTGATGACCTGGCTGTCCCTGAAACTGGGGCGGCCGCTGTCCCGGGGTGTGCTGTTCGGCATCAGCCTCTATTTCCTGCTCTTCGCACCGGCCGCCGGCAAGGCCTCGCGCGCCTACCTGCAACGCGCGCTGGGGCGGCCGCCGCGGCTGGCCGAGCGGTTCCGGCACCTGCACTGTTTCGCCTCCTGCATCCATGACCGGGTCTATCTGCTCAACGACCGCTTCGACCTGTTCGACATCCAGGTGGAAGGGGAGGCCGTCATCAAGGAGGTGCTGGCCGCCGGCCGCGGCGCCTTCCTGATCGGCGCCCACCTGGGCAGCTTCGAGGTGATCCGCGCCCTTGGCCGGCGCCAGCCCGACCTTAAGGTGGCGATGGCCATGTACGTGGAAAATGCCCACAAGATCAACGCCGCCCTGGCCGCCATCAATCCATCCGCCATGCTCGACGTCATTCCCCTGGGCCAGTTCGATGCCATGCTCCAGGTCCAGGCCCGGCTGGACGAGGGCGTGGTGGTGGGCATGATGGGCGATCGTACCCTGGCCCAGGACCCCACCCAGCCGCTGCCCTTCCTCGGCCAGGCGGCGGCATTCCCGGTCGGCCCCATGCGTCTGGCGGCCCTCCTCAAGCGGCCGGTGCTGTTCATCAGCGGCCTCTATCTGGGCGGCAATCGCTACGCCATCCAGTTCGAGCGCCTGGCCGATTTCACCGCCATCGAGCGCAAGGCGCGCGGCGCCGCCGTCAGCGATGCGGTCAGCGCCTATGTCGCCTGCCTGGAGCGGCACTGTCGCGCCACGCCCTACAACTGGTTCAACTTCTACGATTTCTGGCAGCCGCCGAAGGACGCATCATGACCCGATCCGTTCGACTTCTGCTCGGCGCGCTCCTGCTCGGCTTCACCCTGTCCGCCCAGGCCGGCCCACTCAGTGTCAGCCAGCTGATGGCCGCGCTGGCCAGCAACCGGCACGGTGCGGCCTCCTTCACCGAGAAGAAATACCTGGCCATCCTGGACCAGCCAGTCGAGTCGTCGGGCGAGCTGCTGTTCATCCCGCCCGCCCGCCTGGAGAAGCGCACCCTCAAGCCCAAGGCCGAGACCCTGGTCCTGGACGGCGAGGTCCTGACCATAGAACGGCGGCGGCAGAAACATGTCCTGCAACTCAAGGACTATCCGGAGGTGGCGGGCATGATCGAGAGCATCCGCGCCACCCTGGCCGGCGACCGCAAGGCGCTGGAACGGGTCTATCACCTGGACCTGCAGGGCAGCAGCGAGCGCTGGACCCTGGTGCTGGTCCCGCTCGACGCCAGAGTGGGCAAGGTGGTCGCCCGCATCCGCATGGACGGCTCGCAGGCAGAGGTACGCTCGGTGGAGATCCTGCAGGCCGACGGCGACCGCTCGCTGATGAGCATCCGGAAGACCGCCTCGCCATGAGCCGGCGCGGCGGTGTCGCCATCGCCCTCTGGCTGGCCTTTCTGCTCGCCTGTGCCGGGCTGGTGAGCCGGGCCAGCTTCACGGCCGACCTGTCCGCCTTCCTGCCGAGCAGCCCCAGCCCGGAGCAGCAACTGCTGGTCGACCAGCTCAAGTCCGGCATCGCCTCGCGCCTGATCCTGATCGGCATCGAAGGCGGCGACCAGGCCGCCCGCACCCTCGCCTCGCGCAACCTGGCCGCCCGCCTGCGCGCCGACCCCCGGTTCCTCCACGTCGCCAACGGCGAGACCCTGGAGCTGGATCGTGACCGCCAGGTCCTGCTGGAGAATCGTTATCTGCTCAGCCCGGCGGTGACGGCCGAGCGTTTCACCGTAGCCGGGCTGCAAGCCGGCGTCGCGGACAGCATCGACCTGCTGGCCAGTTCGGCCGGGATGTTCAGCAAGGCCCTGCTGCCGCGCGACCCCACCGGCGAGTTCATGCAACTGCTGGACGCCATGGCCAACCGCCCGCGTCCGCAAATGGCCGACGGCGTCTGGGTCGCCCGCGACGGCCGGCGTGCCCTGCTCCTGGCCCGCACCCGCGCCGACGGCGCCGACACGGATGGCCAGGAACAGGCCGTCGCGGCCATCCGTGCGGCCTTCCAGGG
>JBAZLW010000261.1:0-4098 GCA_041650095.1 Hydrogenophilaceae bacterium
CATCGGCCACGGTCTGGACATGCTGGCGGGCCTGTTCCATGGGGTTGAATTCATGGACCAAGCCACGATTGGTCAGCAGGGTGGCATCGGTCTTCGTGATGTTCCGGATGGTGTCGAGCTTCCAGTCCTTCACTTCCAGGATCAACAGGCCCCGCTTGGGGTGCAGGACCATGAAATCGGGGTGTTGCAGCGTTGCGCCGACGGCCACGTCGTACCAGCACAGGTAATCGTCTTCCAGCTTGGCTTCCAGACGCTGGGCGAAACGCTTCTCGCCGGAAGTCATGCGGTTAACGCAGCTGGAGTAACTCGGTATCAGGGTCGCCATGATTATTGGTCTTGCACTTGGCTTGTTTACCTCCCGACGCACAAGGGCGGGATGCGTAGATATTCTCACAAACCAGTGGCGGGCGGGAGCCTCGCGCGGGCAGAGCCGGTCTGCCAATCAAGAAAAAACGCCGGCATCGGCCGGCATTTCGCAGTTCAAGAGTTCGGCCCCGGTTGGCCTTGCCGATACCCCGGACAACGGCCCCGGATCAGTTGACCGTGCGCAGTTGCGGGAAGAACAGGGTAACCACTTCGCCGTGGTTCATCTCGGCGATGAGGCGGATGGTGGCGACGTTGGCCGGCTTGAGCCCGGTCAACGTCCAGATGCTTTCGTCGAACAGCTGCGCGATGGCGTCGTTTTCCATCTGGCGCTCCATGGCGTCGGTCATGACCCGGGCCAGGTGCAGCAACGCGGCATCGCGCCGGAACGGATCCTCGGCATTGACCGGGTCGATCTGTCCGGAGATGGCCGCGGAGAGTCGCGGCGGCAAGTGCCATTTTTCGACCAGGGCGGCACCGACCTCGGCATAGTCGCAACCGAGCAGTTCGCGTTCCACTTCATGCAGCGGCGCGCCGCTTTGCGCCGATTGGACTTGCGCCTGTTCGGCCAGCCGGGGCTCGACCTGATACATCGCCAGGTGTCCGATATCGGCCAACAGGCCGGTGACGAAGAAGCGTTCGAGGTCGCTGGAGCGGACCATCTCCGCCCCGGTGCGGGCGATCAGCGCACGCATGACGCTGTTGCTCCAGAACCGGGTCATGTTCATGTTGGCCGGGCTCATGCCCTTGAACATGGCCGAGACCGAGCTGGCCAGCACGATGTCGTGCACCTGCTGCATGCCCAGCACGTTGACCGCGCGGGTGACCGTGTCGACCCGGCTCATCAGGCCGAAATAGACGCTGTTGACCACATGCAGCAGGCGGGCAGTGATCGCGGCATCCACCGACACCACGTTGGACAGGTCGATGATGGAGCTGTCCTCGTTGTCCAGCACCCCGCGGACCTGGTGGTAAACGGCCGGCAGCGAAGCAAGCTCTTCGATGCCGGCAACCATTTCCTGCGCTTTCTCCGTTCTGTTCTCCTGCACCGGACCTCCTACATTTCGATTTTCGGCAATGCGGCGGCGCGCTCGCTGTTGCTGGATGCCGAGAAAGCGGCTGCGCCAGCGCCGTTATTTCCCGCTTCGTGTAAAAGCAGATGAAGCTGCCGGGGCGAATCGGCATTGGCCCGGGCCTCATCGAGATCGATCCGGCCGGCCTTGTAGAGTTGCACGATGGCCTGATCGAAACTCTGCATCTCTTCGTGGCCACCGCTTTCTATCATTTCCTTGAGTTCGTCCAGGCGGCCTTCCCGGATCAATTGTTTCATATGGTAGTCGGCGACGAACACCTCGACCGCCGGAACCCGCTTGCCGTTGACGCCAAGCACCAGACGCTGGCCGATGATGCCCAGCAGGCAGGACGCCAGATCGAACAGCACCGTGGCGCGGGTTTCCAATGGAAAGAAGTTCAGTATCCGGGTCAGCGCCTGGTGGGCATTGATGGCATGCAGGGTGGACAGGCATAGGTGGCCTGTGTTGGCGAAGTTGATCACCTCCTGCATGGTCGACCGTTCGCGGATTTCGCCGATCATGATCATGTCCGGCGATTCGCGCAGGGCGTTGATCAGCGCAGTCTCGTAGGACTCGGTGTCGGTACCGATCTCGCGCTGGTTGACGATCGATTTCTGGTGTTTGAAGATGAACTCGATCGGGTCCTCGATGGTGAGTATGTGGCCCGACACGCTGGCATTGCGCAGCGACAGCATGGACGCCATGGTGGTTGACTTGCCCGAGCCCGTGGCGCCCACCACCAGGATCAGGCCGCGCCGCTCGTTGACCAGGCGCCCCAGCACGGGAGGCAGACCGAGTTCGGCCAGGTCGGGGATTTGCGTCGACAGCCGCCGGATCACCATGGCAACCGCGCCGCGCTGGCGAAACACATTGACCCGGAACCGCCCCACCCCCTGCAGGCTGTAGCCGAAGTTCATCTCCCAACTGGCCTCGTAGCGCTTGATCTGGTCCTCGGTCATGATCGAGTAGGCCAGTTGGCGCGCGTCGTCGGGGCTCAGTTCCGGTGAGGCGATCGGGCGTACCAGACCTTCAATCTTGATGCTTACCCGCGCGCCGGCGGAAAAAAACAGGTCCGAGGCCCCCATTTGCGCCATGGCCTGAAGTAGCTGGGCAATATTCACCACGGAACGACCCCCATACTCGAAATTGGCTCCCGGCTTTCAAGATAACAAACAAAACGGGGGAACGCTCGCCCTCAAGCGTTCCCCCGTAACAACCGCCGCCGTATTACTTCACCGCCCCCTTGCCCTGACTGCCTGTCTTTGGACTCACCGGAGCCTTTCAACGATGCGCCATCATGATCCAGAACATGCGCCGCACCATGTCCGCCTTGCGTGCCCGCAGACGTTCCTCACCCGGCGCCTGGATCCGGGAAGTTGCCGCCGACTGCATGGACGACCCGGCATCGCCGACCCGTTCCCAGGCCGCCACCTTGACCACCTGAGCCTCGACGGCGAGCTTGTCCGTCTCGGCCACTGCCTGACCACTGGCCGCCATCGTGAGCGCCAGGACCGTTAGCCATTTTGCCGTCGATTTCATGATATCTTCCTTTCGCATCTTGTCGGCCCATGCCGACCATGGCGTAAAGGTAGGCCCGCGCGCCCAGCGCCGTTAGCAACCCGGTCGCAACCGGGTAGACCAACCCGGTTTGTCCGGCCGGATTCAGGCACCGGGGCCAGCAAGCGACGCAGGCTGGATTTCCGTCACCGACTGCCCTAAGCTAACCGGACACAAGACGGATCGCATCGATATCCGCCCACTATGCACCCGGAGATAAGCCCATGAATGCAAGAGTGCTGTCCGCGAAACCCCTGATCCTGCCGGCGTTGATCGCCCTCAGCCTGGCCGGCTGCGCCAGCAAGGAATTCGTCCAGCAGGAAGTGGGCGGCGTCAACCAGCGTATCGAACAGTTGCAGTCGATGCTGAACGTGGCCAGCCAGCGCATCGACACCAACACCCGCTGGCTGACTGAGACCGAGAGCCGCGTCGGCAAGGCTGAAGCCGGCCAGGCCGCGCTGAACACCCGGCTTGACGAAACCGCCGCCGGGCTGGCCAACACGACCAAAAAGATCGACAGCGTCGCCGGCGACCTGGCCTCTGCCAGCCAGCGCATCGACGGCCTCGACAGTCGCCTGGCCGCGGTCGGCAGCCTGAGCGAGAGCACCCAGCAGGCCCTGTCCGGCAACAACGGTCAGATCGCCAGGCTCGAAAGCGAGATCGCCGCGGTCAAGGCCAGCATCCCCACTGTCACCGCGCTGGCCCCGATCGCCGCCACGCCGGCCGAAACGGCCGCATCGACACCTGCCGAAGCGTCATCGGTCGCACCGGTGGCAGTGACCGCACCTGCCGAAGCGGCACCGAAGGTCGCGGCACCCGAATCCGCCGCGGTGGCAGACAACCGCGACCGGCTGGACATCATCACAGCACGGATCGACTTGGCCGCCAGGCGCATCAACCAGAACACCGCCGCCATCCAGACCACCTCTGACCGGCTGAATAAAGTAGAGGGCAGCCTGTCCACCGCCCAGGGTGGCACGCAAGCCGGCGAGGCCGACCTGACGGCAGTCAACAAGCGCATCGGCGAGGTCGAGGGTAATCTGGCAGCCACCGGCAAGCGCCTGGACAACATGGAAACCGCCCTGGCCGTCGCCATCAACCAGAT
>JBAZLW010000262.1:0-4057 GCA_041650095.1 Hydrogenophilaceae bacterium
TCGGCACCGCCCCGGCCCGGCACAAGGCCAACGCCTGGAAGGTGGTGCGCAGCCTGAAGAACCACGGCAATGGCTCGCTGTTCATCAAGACCCACCCGAAGTCGAACAACCTCTGGGTCGACGCCGCCCTGAGCCCCGAGGCCGAGCTGCGCCAGTCGGTGTCGGTGTTCGACCTCAAGCACCTGGACCGTCCGGCCGAGGTGATCAACCTGGCCAAGGCCGCCGGCATCACCGAAGGCCGCGTCACCCACCCCGAGTACAACATGAAGGGCGACGAGGTGTGGTTCTCGGTCTGGGGCCCGAAGAACGGCGAGTCCGCGCTGGTGGTGGTCGACGACAAGACCCGCAAGGTCAAGACCGTGATCAAGGACAAGCGCCTGGTCACCCCGACCGGCAAGTTCAATCTCTACAACACCGTGTACGACGTTTATTGATGGCAGTTTCCGGCCACCCTCGCGGTGGCCGGGTTTGCCGGGCGCCTGCCGTGCGGGCGCCGCGCAAACCCGGAAGGCGATGGAGCGATGATCAGCAAAACGGTATTCCTTTTGTCCCTGGCCGCGCCTCTGATGGCGGCCGCCGCCGACGCGGCGCCCAGCCCGGCGCGCCAGCAGGCACTGGTCAGCCTGGTGCGCCAGGAGTGCGGCTTCTGCCACGGCCTGCGCCTGACCGGCGGGCTGGGCTCGCCGCTCACCGCCGCGGCCATGCAGGGCAAGCCGGCGGAGACCCTGGCCGCGGTGATCCTGCACGGCATACCGGGCACCGCCATGCCGGGCTGGCAGCCGTTCCTGTCCGAAGCCGAGGCGGCCTGGATCGTGGGCAAACTTCAGGAAGGATTTCCGAATGACAGCAAGTAAGCGATTGCTCGTCCTGGGCCTGGCGCTGTGCGCGTTCGCCGCCGGCGCCGGCGAGTTGCGTGGCACGGGTGACCTGGGCATCGCCGTGGAGCGCGCCCGGGGCAGCCTGCAATGGCTCGATACCACGAAGCGGGTTAGCCTCGGCCGCATCGAAGGCCTGGGCGATCTCTCGCACGCCTCGGCGGTGTTCTCCCGCGACGAGCGCTACGCCTACGTGTTCGGCCGCGACGGCGGCCTCACCAAGGTCGACATGCTGACCGGCCAGGTGGTGAAGCGGGTGATGCAGTCGGGCAATTCCATCGGCGGCGCCATCTCCCAGGACGGCCGCTTCATCGCCGCCGCCAACTACACCCCGGGCGGGGTGAAGATCTTCGCCAGCGATACGCTCGACCTGGTCGCCGACATCCCCACCGAATCCAAGGTGATCGGCCTGGAAGACATTCCCGGCAACCGCTTCGCCTTCAGTCTCTGGGACAAGGGCGAGATCTGGGTCGCCGACCTGTCGGACGATCCCAGGAATCCCAGGCTGACCCGGTTCGCCAACATCGGCACCCAGCCCTACGACGCCCTCATCTCCCCGGACGGCCGCTGGTATGTCGCCGGCCTGTACGGCGAGAACGGCATCGCCGTGCTCGATACCTGGAACCTCGACGCCGGCGTCAGACGCGCCCTGCCCGAGTACGGTCGCGGCGAGAAAAAGCTGCCGGTGTACAAGATGCCGCACCTGGAGACCTGGGCCATGGTCGGCAATCTGGCCTTCATCCCGGGCGTCGGCCGCCACGAGGTGGTGATCGTCGATGTCGCCACCTGGACCCAGGCCGGGGTCATCCCGGTGGCCGGCCAGCCGGTCTTCGTCATGGCCCAGCCGGACGGCCGCCGCCTGTGGGTCAACTTCGCCTTCCCGAATTACGACACCGTGCAGGTGATCGACGTGCCCAGCCGCCAGGTCGTCCAGACCCTGACCCCGGGAAGGACCGCCGCAGAAGGCGGAGCAGTGCCTTGCGGAGCAAGGTGCGACCCTGTCGCGGTGGCGGGACGACCCACTGCGGCGGTCGGCGCCCACTCGCAGCCGGTCGCATCCCCAGAGGGGCCCCTGCTCCCTGCTCGGGGCGGCCCGGTCCTGCACATGGAATTCACCCCGCGCGGCGAGGCCGTCTGGCTCTCGGTGCGCGACGGCAACCGCATCGAGGTCTACGACACCGCCAGTCTCAGGAAACTGGCCGAGCTGCCCGCCGACGCCCCCAGCGGCATCTTCTTCGCCGCCCGCGCACACAGGTTCGGACTGTGATGAACGACCTGAGCGACCTCGAATTCCACCTGCTCGACGGCTGGCAGCGCGGCTTCCCGCTGGTGGCGCGGCCCTATGCCGAACTGGCCGCCGATCTCGGCGTCAGCGAACTGGCGGTGCGCGACCGACTGGGCGACCTCAAGGCGCGCGGCCACATCTCCCGCATCGGCGCGGTGTTCCGGCCCCACGTCCTGGGCTGGAGCACGCTGGCCGCCGTGGCCTGTCCGGCCGAGCGCATCGACGAGGTGGCCGGGCTGATCGACAGCTACCCGGAAGTGAACCACAACTACGAGCGCGAACACGGCTTCAACCTCTGGTTCGTCCTGACCGCGCCGGACGAGGCGCGGGTGGCCGAGGTGCTGGCCGACATCCACCGCCGCACCGGGCTGCGTCCGCTCGACCTGCCCATGGTGGCCGACTACCACATCGACCTCGGCTTCGCCCTGGCCGGCGCGCCGCGCCCGCACCTCGATCCGGCCGGTGCGCCGGTGGACGCCGCCGCCCTGCGCGCCCGGCTGAACTCCGCCGACTACACCCTGGCCGCGGCCCTGGACGGCGGTCTCGACCTGAGTCCGCGCCCTTATGCCGCCCTGGCCGCCCGCTGCGGCCTGAGCGAGGACGCCTGCCTGGCCGGAGTCGGGCGCCTGCTCGATCTCTCGGTGATCCGCCGCTTCGGCGTCGTGGTGCGCCACCGCGAGCTCGGCTATACCGCCAACGCCATGGTGGTGTGGGAGGTGCCCGAACAGCGGGTCGATGCGGTCGGGCGCACGCTTGCCAGCCAGGCCTCGGTCACCCTGTGCTATCGGCGCCCGCGTCGCCTGCCGGACTGGCCCTACAACCTGTTCTCCATGGTGCACGGCCGCGATCGCGCCGCCGTGCTGGCCGAGGTGGCCCGCCTGCGCGAGACGCTCGGCAGCGAGACCGCGACCTGCCTGCCGCTGTTCTCGCGGCGCCGCTTCAAGCAGTGCGGCGCCCGCTATGCGGCGATCGCCAAGGCAGCCTGAGATGATGCTGGACGAGACCGACCGCCGCATCCTGAACGCCCTGCAGAGCGGTTTTCCGCTCTGCGAGCGGCCCTATCTGGCGGCGGCCGACGCCCTCAACATGTCCGAGCGCAAGCTGATCTCCCGCCTGCGCCGCATGCTCAAGGACCGCGTGCTGACCCGCTTCGGGCCGCTCTACAACGCCGACCGCATCGGTGGCATCAACGTCCTGGCCGCCATGGCGGTGCCCGAGGCGGACTACGAAAACGTCGCCTTCATCGTCAACGCCCAGCCCGAGATCGCCCACAACTACCGCCGCGAGCACCGGCTCAACATGTGGTTCGTCGGCGCCGGCGAGACCCCGGAGCGGGCCGAGGCGGCCTTCCGCCGGATCGAGGATGCCACCTCGCTGCCGGTGTGCCGTTTCCCCAAGGAACGGGAATACTTCGTCGAACTGAGGCTGACGGTATGAAGCTGGAACCGCTCGACCGCCGCCTGATCATCGCCACCCAGTCCGGGCTGCCGCTGACCCCGGAGCCCTATCGCGCCATAGCCAGGCAGTTGAACATCAGTCCGGACGAGGTGGTCCGGCGCCTGGCCGCAATGCGCGAGTCGGGGGTGCTGCGCCGCATCGGGGCGGTGCCCAACCACTACGTGCTGGGTTACCGGGCCAATGGCATGACGGTCTGGGATATCGACGACGCCCGGGTCGACGAACTGGGTGCGCGCATCGGCGGCCTGGCCTTCGTCAGCCACTGCTATCGCCGGCCGCGCAACCCGCCCGACTGGCCCTACAACCTGTTCGCCATGGTGCATGGCCACGACCGCGCCGAGTGCGAGGCCTACCGTGCCGAACTGCGCGCCATCCTCGCCCCGGCCTGTCGCGCCGAGGACGTCCTCTACAGCAGCCGGATCCTGAAAAAGACCGGGCT
>JBAZLW010000263.1:0-4055 GCA_041650095.1 Hydrogenophilaceae bacterium
GACTTCCTGGTGAAATCCGCCCAAGGAGCTTCCCTGGCGGTCACCGGTGGGTTGCTCTGGGCCTACCTGCTGCGCCAGGAGGCGCGGGCGCAGCCGTATGCCCTGCGCCCGCCCGGCGCTCTGGCGGAACATGATTTCAATGCCGCCTGCATCAAGTGCGGCCAATGCGTGAATGCCTGTCCCTACGACACCCTGAACCTGGCGCCGTCGGGCGGCGACCTGCCGATCGGCACGCCGTACTTCGAGCCGCGCAAGGTTCCCTGCTACCTGTGTCCGGACATCCCCTGCATGAAGGCCTGCCCGACCGGTGCCCTGTCGCCGGAACTGAAGAACATCAACGACTCGCGCATGGGCCTGGCGGTCATCGACCTTGAGAACTGCCTGTCCTGGAAGGGTTTGCGCTGCGAGATCTGCCACCGGGAATGTCCGCTCAAGGGCAAGGCCATCGTGCTGGAAACCCACCCGCGCGGCATCTCCAAGCATGCGATGTTCTTCCCTATCGTCAATTCCGATTACTGCACCGGCTGCGGCATCTGCGAGAAGGCCTGCCCGACCACCGAGGCGGCCATCCGCATCCTTCCGCACAAGCTGGTGCAGGGCAAGATCGGCGACCATTACCGCCTGGGCTGGACCTTCGACACCGAGATCACCCAGGACTTCAAGCCGTCCGAGCAGGCCCCGGCGGCGCCGGCCGAGAGCGGCGAAAAGCCGGGCGGCATGGACTACCTCAATGAGGGCGGGCTATGACCGCGCCGGCCGACCTCTCCCGTGACAAGATCGAGCGCCGCCCGATGGGCGCGCGGCTGTGGTCGTGGCGCTACATCCTGCTGCGCCGGCTCTCCCAGTTCGGCCTCCTGCTGCTGTTCTTCGGCACCGCGCACTGGGCCTGGCAATACCCGGCCAAGACGCCACTTTTGACCGGCAACCTGTCCGGCTCCGAGTTCATCGGCCTGATTCCCATGGCCGACCCGTTCGCGGCGATCCAGATCTTCCTCGCCGGCCACGTCTTGCATGAAAAGGTCATCCTCGGCGCGGCCATCGTGCTCGGCTTCTACCTGCTGGTGGGCGGGCGGGTGTTCTGCGCCTGGGCCTGCCCGGTCAACATGGTCACCGACCTGGCCGGCTGGCTGCGCGCGCGCCTGCCGATCCCGCCCATGTTCCATGTCAGCCGCAACATCCGCTATTTCGTGCTGGCCGCCAGCCTGATCCTGTCGGCGCTGACCGGCCTGGCGGCGTTCGAATGGGTCAGCCCGATCGGCATGATGCACCGCGAGATCGTGTTCGGCGTCGGCATGGGCGCGATGGCCCTGGTGGCGATCTTCCTGTTCGACCTGCTGATCCTGAAGAACGGCTGGTGCGGCCATCTCTGCCCGCTGGGCGGTTTCTGGTCGCTGGTCGGGCGTACCGCCCTGGTGCGGGTGCGCTTCGACAAGACCACCTGCACCCACTGCGGCGAGTGCGCCAGGGTCTGCCCCGAACCCCAGGTGCTCAATCTCAAGCGTTTGGAAGAAACAGGTTTTGTCAGTTCCGGTGAATGCAGCAACTGCGGGCGGTGTTCCCCACTCTGTCCGGAAGGTAGTTTGACATTTGATTTGAGGCCCCTGATCCGCAAGCATGGTGCGGAAGAGGATCGGTGAGTTCTGGTAAGGAGGACGAAATGAGGAAGAGCATTTTATTTGGCGCGGTTGTGGCGGCCATGACCTTGACCCTGACCGCGTCGGCGGTGCAGGATCAGGCCATCCCCGAGGACGATCTCGGCCTGTACAAGGCGAGCATCAACGACACTGCGGAACCGGCGGTCTTCGAGTATGGCGACAAGGATGCCGGCACGGTGGTGAAGCGGGCGGCGCGGTCCTACAACACGGCGCCGCCGATGATCACCCATACCACCAGGGATATGTTGCCGATCACGCGGGATTCCAACCTGTGCAAGGACTGCCATGTCCAGCCCGACATGATCGGCATGAAGCTCGAACCCGGCATGCCCGTCCCCGCCCCGGCCAGCCATTATGCTGACGTCAAGAAGGGCGACCTGCACATGGGGCGCTGGACCTGTACCCAGTGCCACCGCCCGCAGGCCGACGTGAAACTGCTGGTCGAGAGCGTGTTCGACAAGAAGACGCGCAAAAAGTAATTCTTACCCGGCGCGCCCAGTGCTGCACCAGTATGGTGCGAGGCGCTCCGGGCTGAGGCGCATTTGCCGCCGGGTGGGCCAATAAGACCCATCCGGCGGCATAAAGCCCTGATCAGAGGCGGGCATGGAACGTGCTAGATTCCGGTAAAGATCCGGTGAATCGACATGGACATACTCAGCCCCAATTACCGCCTCAACGAGGCCTACGACGAACTGATAGACGCGAACCGGCAGCCGCGCCCGGCGGCCAAGCCGCTGTTCGATTACCTGGCCGGCCTCGACGCCAGCGTACTCGAAGTCCGGCGCAAGGCCGTCGAGGCGGCGATCATGACCATGGGCATCAGCTTCACGGTCTACAGCGACGCCGGCAACATCGACCGGGCCTGGCCGTTCGACATCGTGCCCCGGATCATTCCGCTTACCGAGTGGCAGCGTATCGAGGCCGGTCTGAAACAGCGCCTGCAGGCCCTCAACCTGTTCATCAACGATCTCTACAACGACCAGCGCATCGTCAAGGACGGCGTGTTTCCGATCGAGGTGCTGGAAGGCTCGAAGAACTTTCGCGAGCAATGCCGGGGCATCACGCCCCGATTCGGGGTCTGGGCGCACATCTGCGGCACCGATCTGGTGCGCGACAAGGACGGCACCATCTACGTCCTGGAAGACAACCTGAGGGTACCGTCGGGCGTGTCCTACATGCTGGAGAACCGCCAGCTCATGAAGCGGCTGTTTCCGGAGATGTTCCAGTCCTGCTCCATCCTGCCGGTGGATGATTATCCGACCCAGTTGTACGACGCCCTGGCGGCCCTGTCGCCCAGGGGGGATGATCGCCCGGTCATCGCCGTGCTGACGCCGGGCATTTACAACTCGGCCTATTTCGAACATTCCTATCTCGCCCAGCAGATGGGCGCCTTCCTGGTCGAGGGCTCCGACCTGATGGTCAACGACGATGATGTCGTGCACATGAAGACCATCTCCGGCCTGCGCCGTGTCGACGTGATCTATCGTCGCATCGACGACGACTTCCTCGATCCTGAGACCTTCCGGGAGGATTCGGCGCTTGGCGTGCCCGGCCTGATGCGGGCCTGGCGCAACGGCAAGGTGGGCATCGCCAACGCCCCCGGCGCCGGGGTCGCCGACGATAAGGTGGTCTACGCCTTTGTGCCGAAGATCATCCAGTATTACCTGGGCGAGGAGGCCATCCTGCCCAATGTGCCCAGCTACCTGTGCATGTACGAAGACCAGCGCGACTACGTCCTGGCCAACCTGGACAAGCTGGTGGTCAAGCCGGCCAACGAGTCCGGCGGCTACGGCATGCTGATCGGCCCGCGCGCCACCCAGGAGGAACGCGACACCTTCGCCCAACTGATCCGGGAAAACCCGCGCAACTACATGGCGCAGCCGACCCTGGACATCTCCACCGCGCCGACTCTGTTCGACGAGCGCCTGGCGCCACGGCACCTGGACCTGCGGCCGTTCGTGCTGCAGTCGAGCAAGATGTACGTCACCACCGGCGGCCTCACCCGGGTGGCGATGAAGGAGGGCTCGCTGGTGGTCAACTCGTCCCAGGGTGGCGGCAGCAAGGACACCTGGATCGTCGACATGGAGGGCGCCTGACATGTTGTCCCGCGTCGCTGAAAACCTGTACTGGATGACCCGCTACCTTGAGCGGGCCGAGAACACCGCGCGTCTGATCAACAGCTCGACCCAGGTCCTGCTCGACCTGCCCAAGGGCGCCCACTTCGGCTGGGATGTCCTGATCAGCGTGGCCGGCCTCCAGGACCAGGTGAAAAAACGCGGCATCAAGCTGGACGAGGCCAGCATCATGCGCTTCCTGATCGAGGACGAGGCCAACCCCAGTTCCATCCTCTCCAGCATCCACTTCGCGCGCGAGAACACCCGCACCTTCCGCGAGGTGTTG
>JBAZLW010000264.1:0-4037 GCA_041650095.1 Hydrogenophilaceae bacterium
ATGCCGGTGTCCTCGACCTCGAAGCGCAGCAGCAGGCCGGCCTCGTCTTCCTCCAGCTTGCGCGCGCGCAGGGTGACCGAACCCTGCTTGGTGAACTTGATCGCGTTGGTGGCCAGGTTGAGCAGGGCCTGACTGAGCCGGGTCGGGTCGCCGCGCAGGTTGGTCGGCAGCGGGTCGGTCTCGACCCGGAGCTGCAGCCCCTTGACCCGGGCCTGGTCGGCCACCATGGAGGCCACGTTGCGCGGGATCGCGGCGATGGCGAAATCGGTCTGTTCCAGGACCAGCCGGCCGGCCTCGATCTTCGAGATGTCGAGGATGTCGTTGATCAGGCCGAGCAGGTGGTGGCCGGCCGTGTCGATCTTGTCGAGCTGGGCCACCTGCTGCGGACTGGGGGCGTTGCGCATGAGCAGGTGGGTCATGCCGAGGATGGCGTTCATCGGGGTGCGGATCTCGTGGCTCATGTTGGCCAGGAAGGCGCTCTTGGCCCGGGTCGCCGCCTCGGCCCGGTCGCGCGCCTCGACCAGTTGCAGAGTGCGTTCCTCGATCATCTGCTGCAGGTGGTGGCGGTGCCGGTCCAGTTCCTCGCCCATGCGCTTTTTCTCGGTGATGTCCTCCTTCACCGCCACGTAGTGGGTGACCTTGCCGTCGAGCTGGCGCAGCGGCGTGATGATGGCGAACTCGGCATACTCGCTGCCGTCCTTGCGCTTGTTGATGAACTGGCCCTTCCAGGGCCGGCCCTGGCTCAGCGCCGCCCACAGCGCCTGATAGGTCTCCGGTGGCGTCTTGCCGGATTGCAGGATGCGCGGGTTCCTGCCGAGCACTTCGTCGCGGCTGTAGCCGGTGTTCTGCACGAAGGACTCGTTGACGTACTCGATCTCGGCCTCCAGGTTGGTGATGGCGACGCTCTCCGTACTCTGCTCCACGGCCTGGGCGAGCTTGCGCAACTGTACCTCGGAGGCCCGGCGTACGGTGACGTCGCGGACGATGCCGATGGCGTTCCAGCCGTCTTCGCGCTTGACCGCCGACAAGGCCAGTTCGACGATGATCCGGTGGCCGTCCTTGTGCAGGCCCTCCAGTTCCACGGTCCGGCCGACCACCGGACCCTGTCCGGTGAGCCGGAAGTTGGCAAAACCGGCATCGGCCCGCGCGCGCTCGCTCTCGATGGGCAAGATGGCATGCATCATCTTGCCCATGATCTCCGCCCTGGAGTAACCGAACAGCCGTTCCGCGCCCGGGTTCCAGTGGGCAATCCGACCCTGGGCATCGAGCAGGATGATGGCGTCCCGGGCCGACTCGCTGAGCGAGCGGAACATCGCCTCGCTCTCGCGCAGGGCTTGTTCGGAACGCCGAATCTCGGTGACGTCCATGAAGGACACCACGGCGCCGGTCCGTTCGCCTGCCACCTCCATGGGCGCGGCGACCAGTTCCACCGGGAACAGGCTGCCGTCCTTGCGGAAGAACCACTCCACCTGGTGGCGGGTCTGGCCATCGCGCGCGGTCTGGTAGATCGGGCATTCCTCGGCGGGATAGGGCAGTCCATCCGGCCGGTGGTGGTGAAACAGGGCATGTTGATTTTGTCCCAGCACCTCCTCCTCGGCATAGCCCAGCATGGCCAGGGCGGCGGCATTGACGAACATGCAGCGGCCCGTCCCGTCGATGCCATACACCCCCTCGCCCAGGGCCGCCAGTACGGTCCGGTAGCGCTCCTCGCTTTCGCGCAGCGCTTCCACTGCCCGTTTGCGCTCGCTGATGTCCTGGATGGCGCCGCGCAGATTGACGATGCGATCGCCCTCGCTGACCGGATGGCCGATGATGCGCACGCATTTGCGCTGCCCGTTGGCGGGCTCCATTTCCAGCTCCAGATCAAACGATCGGCCCTGTTCGATGGCCTCGCGCATGGCGGTCTCGATCTGCTGCCGCCATGGGCCGCGGAAGCAATCCATGGCCATAACCAGGTCGATCTCCTGGCCTGGTTCGACACCGTAGATTTTCGCCGCTTCCTCGGTCCAACTGCCCACCTGGGTCACCGGGTCGATCTCCCAGGCACCGATCCGGGCCATCGCGCTCATATCCTTGAACAGTTCACCCTGCTTGCGCAGCGCCTCCTGGGCCCAGCGGGCGGCGGTGACGTCGCGGGCAATGCCCAGCACGCCGATGAGACGCCCGTTGCCATCGAACATGGGGGTCTTGATGGTTTCCAGCAACTCCCGGTGGCCGTCGCTGGCGAAGGTCACCTCCTCTTCGTTGGCGCTGGGCTTGCCGGCGGCGATGGCCGCACGGTCCCTGGCGCGGAAACGCTCGGCCAGTTCCTGGTCGACCAGGTCGTAATCGGTCTTGCCGATGATGTCCGCCTCCTCGGCACCGACGAAGCGCTCGAAACGAGGGTTGCAGGCCAGGTAGACGCCCTCCGGGTCCTTCAACCAGACACAATCCGGCATGGTCTGGAGCAGTGACTTGAGCAGGCCGCGCTCATATTCCAGCGCCGCCTCGGCGGCATCCCGGGCGGCGCGGTCGCGCAGGGTACGGATGCCATGGGCGAGATCGTTCGCCAGGTCGGTGAGGAACGCCACTTCTTCGGCATTGAAGGCGTCGGCCTCGGCGGCATAGATGTTCAGGGCACCCAGGCAACTCTGGTCGTCGAGCGGCAGCGGCAAGGCGATGGACGAATTGTAGCCGCGCTGCAGGGCCGCCTCGCACCATGCCGCATAGCGCGGGTCGGTACGGATATCCCGTGCCACCACCGGGTGGCGTTCGCGGATGGCGGTCCCGGTCGGGCCGCGGCCATACTCGTCGTCGGCCCAGGACAGGGCGATCGCCGCCAGGTAGCCGTCTTCAAAACCCGCCTGCGCCACGGGGCGCACCGTCCGGGCCGCATCCGTCCCGGCATAGCCGACCCAGGCCAGGCGATAACCGCCGAATTCGATCATCCGGCGGCAGATTTCATCGAGCAGGCCGGCCTCGTCCCGGGCGCATGCCAGGGCCCGGTGGCATTCGCCCAGGGTACGCAAGACCCGGTTGGCCCGGAGCAAGGCCAGCTCGGACTCCTTTGCCGCCGTGATGTCGCGCGCGATGCCGAACAGGCCAAGAACCTGGCCTTCGTCGTCGTGCAGCGGCCCAAAGGTACTCAGGAAGACCCGCTTGCCGGCCGGCGTGGCGAGTATTTCCTCCTGTCTGAGGGTGCGCTTGTCGGCGATGACCTGGCGGCCGATGGCCATCAGGGACTCGGCCTGAGCAGCCGGAAACAGAGCCCGGTCGTCGCGTCCCAGCACCGCCTCGACCGGCTTGCCGACAAACTCGCCGGCGGCCCGGTTGAACAGGATGTAGCGCCCTGACAGGTCTTTGGCGAAGATGGCGTCATCCGAACCGTCGGAGATGGTGGCCAGCAATTGCATGGCGCGCAGGCGCTCGGCCTGCGCCTGGTGTGCCAGCTGGATTCCGGCGTGCCGTCGCAGCAGCCACCACAAGGCCAGGGCAGTGGCCGCGATGAACGCCAGGCCCTTGATGGCGCCGATCAGGACGATCAGTTCCGGGTCGCTGGTCAGCCAGGCCACCGCCTGGTCCGAGAACACGATCCAGCCCCCCCCGAGCACGGCATAGAGCAGCGCGGCGCGGGTCGCGAAGTCGCGCGGGCCTGGGCGCTCAGTGACGGGCATTGAAGTCTCCAGTGTTGTCCGTATCGAAATGGCCACCGCGCCCGGATGCGACATTGCGTGGACGCGATGACGCGGCAAGCAGGACGGCTGACACCCTGAGGCCCACTTCCCTGGCGGTGTTTTGGCGATGGATCAGGTCATTCATGGCGAGTCCATGGCGGTTCATTATCCAACTGCGTGTGCAGGGCGCGCAATGTCGCCAACGCCGCCTTGTAATTGAATGTGTCGATCTGATGGACGAATACGACCGCCGCCTTGCCGAAGGCCTGGCGCAACAGGTCGCGGCCTTCCGACAGGACCTGGCCCGCCGTCGTATCGTCGGTGGCGAGCAGGGTCTCCAGCTGGTCGAGCAGCCCGCGCAATCGTTCCGGATCGACACTTTCC
>JBAZLW010000265.1:0-4028 GCA_041650095.1 Hydrogenophilaceae bacterium
CAAGCGATAACCGATCGCAGGACGGCCATGGTTGGCGGGGATGGCGGTGATTTCCCGGCCAGCCAGATTGATTGTTTGGCCGACCATGAGCGGGACATAGGACATGAACGGCTGCTCTGGCGTCGGCACATGGGTAAAGTCGGGCCAGATCTTCCAGTTGAAGATATGTGCCTTCAGGCTCTCGATCACTTCCGGAATGGCGTGAACCTGGAGCGCCTCGGCACGATCGATGCCCACGCTGTCGAGCAGGGGCGGCAGGGTCAGGATGTGGTCGAGGTGGGCATGGGTGATGAACAGATGCTTGATGCGCGCCATTTCATCCAGGCCCAGGCGGGTGACGCCGGTGCCGGCGTCGAGCAGGATGTCGTCGTCGATCAGGAACGAGGTGGTATGGCGGCCACCGCCGATGCCTCCGGAGCAACCCAGTACTCTGACTTTCATACGGGTGCCCACTCGTAGTAGGTACAAGGTGCAAGATGCAAGAGGCAAGAAGGGCTCTGGCCTCGCGCCTTGTACCTTGCGCCCTGTACCTTGCGCCTTGAATCTTGCACCTTGCCTCTCCTCATCATTTGGTGGTGAAGGTGTAGGCGCCGTCCCAGTCGGCGGGCGGCGGGTCTTCCCGGAAATGGGCAATGCGACCGAGGTAGACCTCGTACAGTTTGCAGGGATGCCTTACGTTGAGGGCTTTCAGCTTCGCCTCGGCAGCGTCCCAGCCGCGGGCCAGGTAGTCGGCCAGGGCGGCCTCGAACCCGGCCGCCTCGTCCAGGCGCTCCTTCGGCACTTCGGCGGCGACGCCGAGCGGCTCGTAAATGGTCACCGGCACCTGCTTGCCCTTGACCCTGACCTTGTCGACGGTCATGAAGGCGAGGTCGGGGCAGGCCGCCTTGGTGTCCTCGCCGACCAGCACCAGGGAACCGTACTGCCGGGTCAGGCCCTCCAGGCGCGAGGCCAGGTTCACCGCATCGGCCATCACGGTGTAGGCCATGCGGAATTCCGAGCCCATGTTGCCGACCGACATCCGCCCGGTATTGACGCCGACACCGATGCGCACCGGCGGCCAGCCGTTCTTCTCCAGCACCGGGTTCAGCTCGGCCAGAGAGGTCTGCATGGCGATGGCGGTGAGGACGGCGTCGCGGGCGTGGCGATCGTCGCTCATGGGCGCGCCCCAGAAGGCCATGATGGCGTCGCCGATGTACTTGTCGATGGTGCCCCGGCTCTCCTGCACCAGCTTGGTCATGTGCGACAGGTAGGCGTTGAGCATGTCGGCCAGCTGCGAGGCCTCCAGCTTCTCCGAGATGCTGGTGAAGCCGACGATGTCGGAGAACAGCACCGTCATCACCCGCGACTCGCCGCGCAGGCTGTAGCGCTCCGGGTCCTTGGCCATCTCGTCGACCAGTTCGTGCGGCACGTACTGGCCGAACAACCGGGTGATCTGGGCCTTGGACCGGGCCTCGACGAAGAAGCCGTAGGACATGTTGATGACGAACAGGCCGAGCACCGCCACCAGCGGGGTGGCCACCGGCATGTGGACGTTCCAGTGCTGCCAGAGCTGGAGATCCGTGCCGATCAGGCCAGCGGCGGTCAGCAGGGTGGCCAGCGACGCCCACATGGGCGCGGCGAAAGGCAGCAGCAGCGCCATCGCCAGGCCGGCAAGCAGGACCACGGCGATTTCGATCCAGTGTGCCGAGACCGGCTCCCACTTGATCGCCCCGTCCAGGATGCCGGAGATCATGTTGGCGTGGATCTCCACGCCCGGGAAGACCTTGGCCACCGGGGTCACCCGGAGGTCCATGATGCCGGGCGCGGTGGAACCGATCAGCACCGCCCGGCCCTCCAGCTTGGCGGCCTCCGCGCTGCCGTCCAGCACCCTGGCCGCGGAGACGTATTCGAATGCGCCGGGCGGCCGATAGGGCACCATGGCGCGCGCCTGGGCATCCATCGGGATGGCCAGGCCATCCAGGTCCAGCGCCGGCGGCTGCTGACCGTTGGCCGGGCGGATCGCCGGCACGCCGGAGCCCATGGCCTGCTGGGTGGTCAGGAGCGGCAGTGAGCCGTAGCACTTGCCCTGATGCTCGATCAGGAGCGGCATCCGGCGCGCGACGCCGTCGAAATCCGCCTCCATGTTGAAGAACCCGGCCGTGGCCGCCTTGGCCTGCAGGCGCGGCAGGTTGGCGCTGTAGGCCTCCCCTGCCTGCGGGTGTACGCCGACCCGGTGCAGTTCGGCGCAGTCCAGCAACGGCGCGGTCAGGCCGTCGGCATTGGTGGTTTCCGCGCCCTTGGCGAAGTTGAAGTAGTAGCCGAGCACCGAGGGCCCGCTGGCCAGGGCCTCGCCCAGCTTGGCGTCATAGTCGAGGCGGGGCCGCAACTGGCCGAGCATCGCGGCAAAGCCGGCCTCGCCGGCCAATTCCCGGGTGGCCAGGCGTTCCAGCACCGGCAGGCCGGAGCTCTGATCCGGCTCGGCGAAGATGATGTCATAGCCGACCGAGGCGACGCCGTACTGCTGGAACAGGTTCCCGGTCAGGCGGGCCATCTTGTCGCGCGGCCAGGGCCAGCGGCCGACTTCCTGCAGGCTTTTCTCGTCGATGTCGACGATCACGACCCGATCGTCCATCGCATTGACCATGTACCGGTTGAGCTTGTAGTCGTAGATCGTGGCATCCAGCTTGGCCAGGAAGCCCAGGTTGTAGAGACCCGCGGCATGACCGATCAGGATGGCCAGGAAGGCGAAGCTGGCGGCGAATTGGTAAACGAAGCGGCGGCCACGCAGATTCATCTCGGGTAGATTGAGCTTGGGCAAATTCATGTCATCTCATTCCAGGGGCACGTCCGGATTGTATCCCGGTATAACGCGTACATCCGGGGCGTCGTTCTGCTCGGGATCAAGATACCGTTTGGCATAGTCCAGATAGACCCCTTCGCGGATGAACACGTCGAACAGGTCCGGGTCGATGTGGCCCTCCTGCTTCATGCGCCCGAGTATGGCCAGGGTCTCCGACAGGGGCTTGCCCGGCTTGTAGGGCCGGTCGCGCGCGGTCAGGGCCTCGAAGATGTCGGCGATGGCCATCATGCGCGCCGGAATCGACATCTGGTCGCCGGTCAGGCCGCGCGGATAGCCCTTGCCGTCCACCCGCTCGTGGTGGCCGCCGGCGTACTCGGTGACATGGCGCAGGTGCTTGGGCCAGGGCAGCGCCTCCAGCATCCGGATGGTCATCTCGATGTGGCGGTTGATGACGGCGCGTTCCTCGTCCGACAGGGTGCCGTGCGGAATGCTCAGCATGGCGACCTCTTCATCGCTCAGCAGCGTCTCCTCGCCACCATCCGGACTGCACCAGCGATGCCGTTCGGCGATCTCGCGCACCCGCGCCCGGTCCGCTCCGGACATCGCCTCGCCGCCCAGGTTGGCCGTGCGCAGGAAGGCCCGCTCACTGTCCAGGTCCGCGTCGATCTCGGCCTGGCGAACGGCTATTTCGCCGCGCCAGTCGGTATCCGGCGAGCGCTGCGCCAGCATGGCCTCCAGCTCGCGGATCCGGGCATCCCGCCTGATCACCTCGAAGCGGGTATCGACCAGGGCGATGCGGTCGAATATGGTTTCCAGCTTGGTCGACTTGTCGACCACGTGCACCGGCGTGGTGATCTTGCCGCAGTCGTGCATCAGGGCGGCCAGTTCGAGCTCGCGGCGCATCGCCTCGGTGAGTTCGAATCCCTTCAAGGGGCCGATCACGGTCCGGCTGGCCGCATCGGCCAGCAGCATGGTGATGATCGGCACGCGCTGGCAATGGCCGTGGGTATAGGGCGACTTCTCGTCCAGGGCGGCATTGATCACCTTGATGAAGGCGATGAACAAAGCCTCCAGGCGCTCGATCAGCAGGCGCTTGTTGAGCACCATGGCCGCCTGCGAGGCGAGCGACTCGACCAGATACTGGCTATCCTGGTCGAAGGCAATGATCTCGCCGGTCTCGCGGTCGATGGCGTTGATCAGTTGCAGCACCCCCATGATCTCGTCTTCATGGTCGATCAAGGGCACGGTC
>JBAZLW010000266.1:0-4021 GCA_041650095.1 Hydrogenophilaceae bacterium
ATGACCCGAACGCGCCACCCTTGAAGCCGGCTTCTCCCAGCCGACTCACGACTGTCGAAGCGGCACCTGACCGGAGCGCGGCGGGTGCGTTGCGGCGTGAGCAAGATCTGATCCGCATGGAATTGTCGAAGGCGAAGGATGTGATGCCTTTGCTGATGAAGCGGCGCAATGGCGGGCACTGGACCCTCGAGGAACAAAGCTATCTGTTGCAGCGGCTGCGCAGCCTGTCGTATCTGTCGTCTTACCTGCTGGTGCTGCTGCTGCCGGGCTCGTTCGTGCTCATACCTTTGCTTGCGTGGTGGCTGGACCGCCGCCGTGGCGGAAAACGCACCGTGCACGGCTAGCCCTGGCTGGCGCAGTCAGTTCAGTGCGCTGGCCAGTTTGCGCCGGTACTGCGCCGCCAGCGGGTCGCCGCCGAGCAGGTCGAATACCGACAGCAGGGTCTTGCGGGCGGCGTCCTCGTTCCAGGCGCGGTCGCGCCGGACCATCTCCAGCAGTTCGTCCATGCCCTCGGCGTAGCGGGCCGAGGCGATCAGGAAGTTGGCCAGTTCCAGGCGCGGTTCCATGGCATCGGGCTGCCCGGCGATCTGCGCGCGCAGGGCGGCCTCGTCGGCCTTGACCCCGGACTGGGCGAAGTTCAGCTTGGTTTGCAGACGGGCTGCCCGCTCGTCGGCCTTCATCTTCGGCGAGAGCGAATCGAGCAACTGGCTGGCCTCGTCGATCCGGTTCAGGTGGGCGAGTATCTCGGCGGCATCGATGCGGACATTCTCATCGCCGGGGGCCGCTTGCGAGGCCTGGCCGAGGGTGGCCAGGGCGCCGTCGAAGTCGCCGGCGTCGCGCTGGGCGGCAGCCTGGATGCGCAGGTCGGCGGCCGGAGAGGGGATGAGGCGGTCAAGAAACTCGCGTACCGCCGACTCCGGCAGGGCGCCGGAGAATTCGTCGACGATCTCGCCGCGAAAGACCGCCTTCACCGCCGGGATGCCTTTTACCTGGAAGTGCGCGGCCAGTTCCTGGTTCTTGTCGGAGTCGATCTTGGCCAGGATGAACTTGCCCTGGTATTCCTCGGCCAGCTTTTCCAGGATCGGTTTCAAGGCCTTGCAGGGGCCGCACCACTCGGCCCAGAAGTCGATCAGCACCGGCGCGTGCACCGAGCCGTCGACCACCACCTGCTGGAAGTTGTGGGCGTCAACGTCGTAGGAAAACTGTGCCATGTCACTGTCCTGAGAAATAAACCGTCATTCTAACGGGTGGCCAGCCCGGCCAAGCCAGCCGTTCGGCAACGCGCCGACTATATTGGATACGTCTATCCGAAACTGCCGAGGGGGACGAGCATGCCCGAGCGGTTGTGCTACAGGGCCATCGCCCTGGCGCTGTTTATACTGGTCTGCGTCCCGGCGCGGGCGACGACGATCTGGAGCGACGGCGAGAACGAACTGGGCAGCCACGGTTACCTGCGCGCCGGCACCGGGGTGTCCGGCGGCGACGACCAGGTCTGCTTCAAGGTGCCGGGGGCGGGGGCCAAGTACCGGCTCGGCAACGAGTGCGAGACCTATGGCAAGGTCAGCGCCTATTACCGCCATCAGTCGGCCAAGGACGGCCCCTACCTGCACCTGGAGTTCATGCCCGAGTTCAACGGCAGCTATGGCGAGGCGGTGGAATACACCCGGAACGTCCAGTCCTACGCCGAGTTCGGCAACCTGTTCGGCTCGCCGGTGGACGTCTGGATCGGCCGCCGCTACAACTACCGCCGCGACATCCACATCAACGACTACTTCTACATGAACCTGTGGGGCGACGGCCTGGGCGTGCGCGACATCCCGGTCGGTCCGGCGCGGCTGGCCTACACCTACATGCAGGATGCCCGGATGCCGACCTTGGCCGGCCTGGATGGCGGCGAGGTGAAGCAGCGCAGCCACGACCTCAGCCTGTACGGCTGGGAGACCAACCCGGGCGGCAGCCTGATGCTGGACCTGCGCCTGGCCCGGATAGAGGGCCGGACCCTGAGCGCGGGCGGCGCGCCGGTGGCCTTGGCGGGGGCGGACGGCTGGGCCGTGTCGGTGCAGCACCAGCAGAAGGCGGTGCTGGGCGGGGTCAACACCGTGGCGGTGCAATACGGCCGGGGCGCGGCGCGCGCCGCCTGGAGCGCGGCCATGGAGGGCGCCGCGACGCTCGGCCAGCTGACCAGCGCGGCACGCGCCGACGACCTGGCGGCGGCCCGGACCTGGCGACTGGTGGATTTCCACCTGCTGGACGGCGACCGCTGGGCGATGATGAGTGCGCTGGTGGTCGAGCACAAGGACCACGGCCGCTTCGACGGTACCGACCAGACCTGGCTGAGCCTGGGCGCGCGGCCCATGGTCTTCCTCGACGAGCACTGGCGGGTGACGGCGGAACTGGGCCTCGACCGGGTCATGGGCGAGCCCCGCACCGGTTCCCTGTTCAAGCAGACCCTGGCCGTGGAGTGGGCATCCAAGCGCGGTTTCCATGCCCGCCCGGCCTGGCGCGCCTATGTCACCCACGCCGGCTGGTCGGACAGCCTGCGCGGGCTGGTGGGCACGCCGGAGTACGCCGACGCCAGCGCGGGCTGGGGCGCCGGCGTGCAGGTGGAGGCCTGGTGGTAGCCGGCGTCGGGCGGCTGCGTCAGTCCTTGGCGATGCGCTTGGCCAGCTGGGCGGCCTTGCCGGTATAGCCGGCCGGGGTCAGCGCCAGCAGGTCCTTCTTGGCCGCGGCCGGAATGGCCAGGCCCTCGATGAACTTGGCCATGCGGGCGGCGGTGATGCGCTTGCCGCGGGTCAGCTTCTTCAGCTGCTCGTAGGGCTTCTCCAGGCCGTAGCGGCGCATCACGGTCTGGATCGGCTCGGCCAGGACTTCCCAATTGCTGTCCAGGTCCTCGGCCAGGCGGACGGGATTCGCCTCCAGCTTGTTGAGGCCGCGCAACAGGCTTTCGTAGCCGAGCAGGGCGTAACCCAGGCCGGTGCCCATGTTGCGCAGCACGGTGGAGTCGGTCAGGTCGCGCTGCATGCGCGAGATCGGCAGCTTTTCCGACAGGTGGCGCAGCAGGGCGTTGGCCAGGCCCAGGTTGCCTTCGGAGTTCTCGAAGTCGATCGGGTTGACCTTGTGCGGCATGGTGGAGGAGCCGACCTCGCCTTCCTTGGTCTTCTGCTTGAAGTAGCCGAGCGAGATGTAGGTCCAGATGTCGCGGTCGAGGTCGATCAGCATGGTGTTGACGCGGGCCACCGCGTCATACAGCTCGGCCATGTAGTCGTGCGGCTCGATCTGGATGGTGTAGGGGTTGAAGGTGAGGCCCAGGCCGGTCACGAAGCGCTCGGCGAAGGACTCCCAGTCCAGCTTGGGGTAGGCGGCCAGGTGGGCGTTGTAGTTGCCGACTGCACCGTTGATCTTGCCCAGGCACTCGACCTCGGCCAGGCGCTGCATGCCCCGGCGCAGGCGGTAGACCACGTTGGCGATCTCCTTGCCCAGGGTGGTCGGGGTGGCCGGCTGGCCGTGAGTGCGCGCCAGCATGGGCAGCTCGGCCAGGTCGACCGCCAGCGCGGTGAGCGTGCGCTCGACCTGCTTCAGGGTCGGTAGCAGCACGTCGGCGCGGGCGTCGCGCAGCATCAGGGCGTGGGACAGGTTGTTGATGTCCTCGGAGGTGCAGGCGAAGTGGATGAACTCGGACACCCTGGTGACCTCGGCGTTGCCGGCCAGCTTGTCCTTGAGGAAGTACTCGACCGCCTTGACGTCGTGGTTGGTGACCTTCTCGTGCGCCTTCACCGCCTCGGCGTCGGCCAGGGAGAACTCGGCCGCGACCGCGTCGAGCGCCTTGACGGTGGCGGCGGAGAAGGCCGGCACTTCCTTGATGGCCTTCTCGGCGGCCAGGGCCTTGAGCCATTCAATCTCGACCAGGACGCGATACTTGATCAGGCCGAACTCGCTGAAGTAGGGTGCCAGCTTGGCGCCGGTGCGGCGATAGCGGCCGTCGAGCGGGGACAGGGCGGTGAGGGCGGTCAGTTCCATGGCG
>JBAZLW010000267.1:0-3983 GCA_041650095.1 Hydrogenophilaceae bacterium
AACAAACCAGCGACGAGCAGCAAACGGGTTCTGACATTCATGAGCGGCGCTTCGATGCGAAATGGGCGTGGAAGCCATCATATAACACCCGCAGCGGTCGCGGGGCCCACCACATCCAGTGCCCGAGCAGGCGCAGCGAGGCCGGCACCAGCAGCATGCGCACCAGGGTGGCGTCGACCATCACCGAGATCAGCAGGCCGATGCCCATGGCCTTCATGAACACCAGGTCGCCCATGGCGAAGGTGCCCAGGACGATGCCGATCAGCAGGGCCGCCCGGGTGATGATGGGCCCGCTCAGGTGCATGCCGCCGGCGATGGCGCGGGCGTCGCCGCCGGTCACGGCGCGTTTCTCGCGGATGCGCGAGAGCAGGAAGACCTCGTAGTCGATCGACAGGCCGAAGGCGCTGGCGAAGATCAACACCAGCACGGTGCCTTCCAACTTGCCCTGGGGCGTGAAATCGAGCCATTGGGCGAGATTGCCGTCCTGGAAGATCCAGACCAGGCCGCCGAAGGTGGCGGAGAGCGAGATCAGGTTGGTCAACACGGCCTTGATCGGCAGCACCACGCTGCCCAGCATCAGAAACAGCAGCACGGCGATCACCGCGACGATGGCGGCGATCACCCTGGGCGTCCACTTGCGCAGCGATTCGACGTAATCGAGGTGATCGGCGGGAAAGCCGCCGACCTGCAGCGCGAGTATCCCGTCCTGCGCCGTCAGGCCTCGGATGCGGCCGACCAGCTCGCGCGCCTCGGCGGAAGATGGGTCGCTGCGATAGTAGACCAGCATGAAGCTGCGATCGCCCTTGGCATACTGCGCCAGACTGGCGGAGGCGAGCGGGAACTGGTCCGGGTGATCATAAAGCAGTCGGTAGTCGGCCAGGGACAGCGAAGCGTCCAGCCGGGCCAGCCCGGCCACCCGGGTGACTCCGCCCATGGCCTCCAGTTGACTGGCCAGGCGGAACTGCGCGGTCAGGCCAGCCTCGCCTGAGGCCGGGCCCCGGGTCCGCAGGCTGAGCACCAACGGGCTCAGTTCGGCGTCCGGGAAGGAATGTTCCAGGGCCTCCTGGACGCGCCGGCTTTCCGCGCTGGCAGGCAGCGACTTGCTGTCGGCGGGGCCGATCTCCATGTGCAGTATGGGCAGTCCCATCAGGCCCAACGCCAGCAACGAGGCGGCCAGGATCAGGCGTGGACGATGCATGACCATGTGGCTGAAGCGTCGCCAGGCGCCGTCCACGCGGGTGCGCCAGCGCCTGCGCAGGGTGCCGTGGTGGGCCCGGCTGTCCAGGCGCGCGCCCAGCAGGGCCAGCAGGGCCGGCAGGATCAGGATCGAGGCCAGCATGGCCGACACCACCGAGATGCCGCCGGCCAGGCCCATGTTCTGGAAAAAACGCTGCGGCAGCATCAGCAGGCAGAACAGGCTGACCGCCACGGTCAGCCCGCTGAAGGCCACCGTGCGGCCGGCGGTGCAGAAGGTAGTGACCAGTATCTGGCGCGGCTCACCGCCGTGCCCCAGTTCTTCCCGGTAACGCGAGACGATGAACAGGGCGTAATCGATGGCCAGGCCGAGTCCCAGCATGGACACCACATTGGCGGCATAGACACTGATCTCGGTGAACTGGGCGAACAGTTTCAGCAGCGCCGCGCTGACCACCACGCTGCTGCCGCCGACCAACAACGGCAGCGCCGCCGCCGTCGGCGAGCCGAACACCCAGACCAGTAGGACCGCCAGCAACAGCAGGCTGACCCATTCTGCCTTGCGGACGTCGCGTTCGAGGTTTTCCCGGGCATCGACGTAGGTCGCCAGTTCGCCGCCGGTCTCGACCTTCAGCACCGTGCTGGCCAACTGCCCGCGCAGGCGCTGGTAGGCCCCGATCCCCTCGTCCGATGCGCGCGCCAGCCAGACCACCGCGTAGCTCTTGTCGCCCGCCGCCGACTTCATGTGGACATCGCCGTTGGCGAAATAGCTCTCCACACCGCGCACGTCCGGATTCTGTCCGACCGCCGCCAGCACCTTCTCGGCGGCATCCCGATAGGCCGGGTCGTCGACCCTGGCCGGACCGCTCGGCCGGGGGCTGAACAGCAGGATGACCGCCGTCTCATCCTTGCCGAGCCGATCGCGCATCTCCTGCCTGGCGAGGGCGGAGCCGCTGCCCGGGACATCCCAGCCCGGGTCCAGGGTCAGGTTTTTGATAACGTCACTGCCATACCATGCCGCGCCGGCAACGACAAAGAAAGTCGAGGTCAGGAACAGCACCGGGAAACACCAGATCAACCGAGCCAGGGCGGGAAACATGGAATCGTTATCGTGAGTATCTTTCTCATGATACCCCTACCCAGGGCGTCTCTGAATGAATCCATCGCGGGCGGGATTCATTCAGAGACGCCCTAGAAAACGCGTGCATGAGCGCCCGTCCGGAAGGTATGCTGAAACATTGGTTGGCCGTACGCCAACCCACTATGCAAGGTGCATTACGATGACCAAGACTTACTCCGCGTTACCGATCCTGCTTCTGGGCCTGCTTGCCGGCCCCGCCCAGGCCGCCGAACCGGCAACCACGGCAGCGCCGCCGAATGTCGCCGCTCCGACCCCCGCACCAGAGGCCGCCCCCCAGGTCGCGGCACCGACGGACAATGCCGCGCCGGCTCCCCTAGTCGCACCCGCCCCGAAAAATGGGGTGGCCGCTCCGGAGACCAGCCTGGTCAACATGGTCAGGGCGCTGAGCCAGTTTCTCACCGAGGAGGAGGTCCAGATGGTCTATGACTACCTGTGGGACACCTCCATCGCCGCCCTCAAGGGCTCGGACGAGGAGGTCACCCTGCCGCCGGAACTGGCCTTCAAGCTCGCCATCCTGCAGAAGCGTATCGAAAAGGAAGGCGGCTTTTATCTGCAGGGCCTGTCCCTGAAAATGGAAAAGGACCTCGCGCGCTGGCGCGAAAGCCTCAACAACCCGCCCCCGCCCCCGCCCTACCAGCTGCCATCGGAACGCGACGCGCCCAGACAGCCGTGACCCTGGCCGGCTATCTGGCCGACCTCGCCGGCCGGCTGGGTGTTGCACTCTGCTTGACCCCGCGCGAGGCCCGCCTGGAGGCCCGCGTGCTGGCCGCCACCGCCCTCGCCGTCGAGCCGGTCTGGCTGATCGCCCACGACACCGATTTGCTGGGCCCGCAACAACGGGCTGCCCTCGATGCCGTGTTCGAGCGCCGGCTGGCCGGTGAACCGGTCGCCTATGTCCTGGGCAAGCGGGAGTTTTACGGCAGGGTGTTCCGGGTCAGCCCGGCCACCCTGATCCCCCGGCCCGAGACCGAGCACCTGGTCGAGGCCGCGCTGTCACATGGTCTGGATGCTGCCAGGGTGCTCGACATCGGCACCGGCAGCGGCTGCATCGCCATCACCTTGAAACTGGAACGGCCGGACTGGTCGGTCTGCGCAGTCGATGTCAGCGCCGATGCCCTGGCCGTGGCGCAGGCGAACGGGGAACGCCTGGGTGCCGCGGTCAAGTGGCTGGAGAGCGATCTATTCGCGGCCCTGGCCGAGCGCAAGTTTGATCTGATCGTCAGCAATCCGCCCTACGTCCCCACAGGTGACCGCCATCTCGGCCAGGGCGACGTCCGCTTCGAGCCGAAAGGCGCGCTGGCCTCGGGGCTGGACGGCCTCGACGCCATCCGGGCGATCGTGCGGCAGGCGCCCGCTCACCTGGAGCCCGGCGGCTGGCTGTTGTTGGAACATGGCTATGACCAGGGCGAGGCGGTGCCGGCCCTGCTGGCCGTGACCGGCTACACGGAGGTGTTCATGGCCTGCGACCTGGCCGGACAGCCGCGCGTCAGCGGCGGCCGGTGCGTCTGAATCAGGCCGCCTTGTGGTAGGAGACGATGGTCTCCACCTCGTTCTTGGAGCCGAGGATCACCGGCACCCGCTGGTGCAGGCCTTCCGGCTGCAGGTCGAGGATGCGCTCGTAGCCGGTCGACGAGGCGCCGCCGGCCTG
>JBAZLW010000268.1:0-3934 GCA_041650095.1 Hydrogenophilaceae bacterium
TCTTCCGGCGTCTCCACTTCCACGGCCATCATCGGTTCCAGCAGGGCTGGGTTGGCTTTCCGCATACCGTCCTTGAAGCCCATGATGGCGGCCATCTTGAAGGCCTGCTCGGAGGAGTCGACCTCATGGTAGGAACCGTCGAACAGGGTGACCTTGACGTCGACGACCGGGAAGCCGGCCATGACGCCGTTGTTGATCGCTTCCTTGAGGCCCTTCTCGACCGCAGGGATGTATTCGCGTGGCACCGTGCCGCCCTTGATGGCGTCGACGAATTCGAAACCCTTGCCGGCCTCGTTCGGTTCCAGCTTGAGCCAGACGTGGCCGTACTGGCCCTTGCCGCCGGACTGCTTGACGAACTTGCCTTCCTGCTCGACCAGCTTGCGGATGGCTTCGCGGTAGGCCACCTGGGGGGCGCCCACGTTGGCTTCGACGTTGAATTCGCGGCGCATCCGGTCGACCAGGATCTCCAGGTGCAACTCACCCATGCCGGAGATGATGGTCTGACTGGTCTCTTCGTCGGTACGGACGCGGAAGGAAGGATCTTCCTGGGCCAGGCGGTTGAGGGCCAGGCCCATCTTTTCCTGGTCAGCCTTGGTCTTCGGCTCGACGGCGACGTGAATCACCGGCTCCGGGAACACCATCCGCTCAAGGATGATCGGCTTGTCCAGCGCGCACAGCGTATCGCCGGTGGTGGCGTCCTTCAGGCCGACGGCGGCAGCGATGTCGCCGGCGAACACTTCCTTGATCTCTTCCCGGTTGTTGGCATGCATCTGCAGGATGCGACCCAGGCGCTCCTTCTTGCCCTTGACCGAGTTGTAGATGCTGTCGCCCGAGTTCACCACGCCGGAATAGACCCGGAAGAAAGTGAGCTGGCCGACGTAGGGGTCGGTCATGATCTTGAACGCCAGGGCGGAGAACGGTGCCGCGTCGGAGGCCTCGCGCTTGTCCATCTCGCCGTTTTCGAGCTCGCCCTCGACCGCAGGGACATCCAGCGGCGACGGCATGTATTCGATCACCGCGTCCAGCATGGCCTGCACGCCCTTGTTCTTGAAGGCGGAGCCGCACATCATGGGGACGATCTCGCCGGCCAGGGTGCGGGCACGCAGGGCCTGCTTGATCTCGGCCTCGGTCAGGTCGCCCTCTTCCAGGTACTTGTTCATCAGCTCTTCGCTGGCCTCGGCGGCGGACTCGACCATCTTCTCGTGCCATTCCTGGCAGGTATCGACCAGATCGGCCGGGATGTCGCCGTATTCGAACTTCATGCCCTGGGACGCCTCGTCCCACAGGATGGCCTTCATCTTGACCAGGTCGACCACGCCGGCAAACTTGTCCTCGGCGCCGATGGGCACCTGGATGGGCACGGGGTTGGCCTTCAGACGCGTGCGCATCTGCTCGTAGACCTTGAAGAAGTTGGCGCCGGAGCGGTCCATCTTGTTCACGAAGGCCAGACGCGGCACCTTGTACTTGTTGGCCTGACGCCACACGGTTTCGGACTGGGGCTGCACGCCACCCACGGCGCAGTAGACCATGCAGGCGCCGTCCAGCACGCGCATCGAGCGCTCCACCTCGATGGTGAAGTCGACGTGACCCGGGGTATCGATGATATTGATGCGATGCTCGGGGAAGGACATGTCCATCCCCTTCCAGAACGTCGTGGTGGCGGCGGAGGTAATGGTGATGCCACGCTCCTGTTCCTGCTCCATCCAGTCCATGGTGGCGGCGCCGTCATGGACCTCGCCAATCTTGTGATTGACGCCGGTATAGAACAGGACGCGTTCGGTGGTGGTGGTCTTGCCCGCATCAATGTGGGCCGAGATACCGATGTTGCGGTAGCGCTCGATAGGGGTCTTGCGTGCCACGTTAATGATTCCTCAGACTTAGAAGCGGAAGTGGGAGAAGGCCTTGTTGGCCTCGGCCATGCGGTGAACTTCCTCGCGCTTCTTCATGGCGCCGCCACGGCCCTCGGCCGCATCCAGCAACTCGCCAGCCAGACGCTGACCCATGGATTTCTCGCCGCGCTTGCGGGCGAACTCCTTCAGCCAGCGCATCGCCAGTGCCGAACGGCGGGCAGGACGCACTTCGACCGGAACCTGGTAGTTGGCACCACCGACGCGGCGGCTCTTGACCTCGACCACCGGGCGGATATTGGACAACGCGGCGCTGAACACCTCGAGCGGGTTCTTGCCGCTCTTCTTCTCGATCTGCTCGAAGGCACCGTAGACGATACGCTCGGCCACGGCCTTCTTGCCGCTGTTCATGATCACGTTGACGAATTTGGCGACTTCCTGGTTGCCGAACTTGGGATCGGGCAGGATGTTGCGCTTGGGAACTTCACGACGTCTTGGCATGGTTTACCCCTTACTTACCGGTCTTGGGCCGCTTGGCACCGTACTTGGAACGGGACTGCTTGCGGTCCTTGACACCCTGGGTGTCGAGGCTGCCGCGCACGATGTGGTAACGCACACCCGGCAAGTCCTTGACCCGGCCGCCGCGCACCAGTACCACCGAGTGCTCTTGCAGGTTGTGCCCTTCGCCGCCGATGTAGCCGATGATTTCAAAACCGTTCGACAAACGGACCTTGGCCACCTTCCGCAACGCGGAGTTCGGCTTTTTCGGGGTGGTGGTATAGACCCGGGTACACACGCCACGCTTCTGCGGGCAGGACTCCATGGCCGGAACCTTGCTCTTTTCGATCGGAGCCTTGCGGGGCTTCCGTACCAATTGGTTGATGGTTGGCATTTGTGTTGCGCCTTCTGTCTGATCTAAACCGTTACCCTAGGTCCGCCGTGGCGGGAGGGAATAAATGCGGCCCACGAACTCGTGGGCCGCTGAAAAAAGACTGCGGATTCTAGGCGGCGTCAAGCGCCCTGTCAAGCACTCGCACCCTCGTCCGAACCGCTTTCCTCGACCGGGGCGAACATCGCCTCGGCCTCGGCATAGCTGGAATTCGCTTCGTGCTCGAGCTGCATCTTGCGGATGCGATGGTGCGCCAAGCCAGTGCCGGCCGGGATGAGACGGCCGACGATGACGTTTTCCTTGAGGCCACGCAGGTCGTCCTTCTTGGCCATGATCGCGGCCTCGGTAAGGACGCGCGTGGTTTCCTGGAAGGATGCCGCCGAGATGAAGGAATCGGTCGACAGCGAGGCCTTGGTGATGCCGAGCAGGATGTCGTCGTAGCTGGCCGGCTGCTTGCCTTCGTTGACCAGTCTGTCGTTTTCCTGCAACACTTCGGAGCGCTCGACCTGCTCGCCGAGGATGAAGCCCGAATCGCCCGGGTCGGACACCGTCACCCGGCGCAGCATCTGCCGCACCACGACCTCGATGTGCTTGTCGTTGATCTTCACGCCTTGCAGTCGGTAGACGTCCTGGACCTCGTTGATGATGTAGCGGGCCAGCGCCTCGATGCCCTGCAGGCGCAGGATGTCGTGCGGATCGACCGGACCGTCGACGATCATTTCGCCCTTCTGCACTACCTGGCCGTCGTGCACGGTGACGTGCTTTTCCTTCGGGATCAGGTAATCGTTGGAGACGCCGTCCAGGTCGGTGATGACCAGGCGCTGCTTGCCCTTGGTGTCCTTGCCGAAGGTGATGGTGCCGGTGACTTCCGCCAGCACGCCGGCATCCTTGGGCGAACGGGCCTCGAACAGTTCCGCCACGCGCGGCAGACCGCCGGTGATGTCGCGGGTCTTCGAGGTTTCCTGCGGGATACGGGCCAGCACGTCGCCGACGTTGACTTCCTGGCCGTCCTTGACGGTGATCAGGGAGCCGACCTGGAAGGTGATGTTGACCGGGTGATCGGTACCGGCCGCGTTGACTTCCTGGCCGTCGGGGCCGACGAAGCGGACCTGCGGGCGCAGCACGCCCTTGCTCTGGCTGGAGCCGCGCCGCTTGCCGTCGATGACGATCAGGGTAGACAGAACGGTGATGTAGACGA
>JBAZLW010000269.1:0-3925 GCA_041650095.1 Hydrogenophilaceae bacterium
AGATGATGAAACTGCTCGAACAACACCCGGACAGCCGGCAGCGGCTCTGGCTGGAGATCCCGGAGACCGGCGGCCTGCGTCGTCTGGTCGCCCTGCGCGACCTCGCGCGCGACCTGAAGCCGCTGGGTTGCCATCTCGGCCTCGAACACTACGGCCACCACTTCAACCAGATCGGCCTGCTCTACGACCTCGGCCTCGACTTCCTCAAGGTCGACCCCGGTTTCATCCAGGGCATCGACGGCAACCCCGGCAACCAAGCCTTCCTGACCGGCCTGTGCGAGATCGCCCACCGCATCGGCATCCAGGTCTATGCCGAAGGCGTGGAGACCGAGGCCGAACTGGCCAAGCTGGCCGAAATCGGCTTCGACGGCGTCACCGGGGTGGCGGTCCGGGAGGTTTGAGGCTGGCCTGATATGACGGCGGCCAAGTGAATCTCCCACCCGGAGGTGAAGGCAGCCGGCATGCCCGCCACCGCCAAGACCATCACCCTGCAATTGCCATCCGATGGCAAAGATGTTGTCATCTCTACCGTTGATTGCCCAAGGCATCGCCGATACATCCGCACCCGAAAGGAATCACATGCCCGAGCAGGTTCGGCCTCAGGAAGCCAAACCAGCATGCCCCACGCCAGACCTGGCCGGCCGCGGGAAGACACCACCATGAGCCGGCATAGCACCCGGACGCCCTGCGCCGCGCTGCCGAGGCCCGTCTGCAGGCAGGCTCGACCACCGAGGCGGTGGACGCCGCCGATCTGCCGCGCCTGCTGCACGAACTCCAGGTACACCAGACCGAACTGGAGATGCAGAACGAGGAATTGCGGGGAGTTCGAGCCGAACTGGAGGCGTCGCGGGAACGATTGTTAGAGCTCTATGAATTTGCCCCGGCGGGCTATCTCACCCTCGACCATGAGGGCCGGATCACCGAGGCGAATCTGCGTGCTGCCGACCTCCTGGGCATGGCGCGGACCAACCTGCTGCAAGGCAATTTCACCTGCCACGTCGCGCCGGAAGAACGCGCAGTCTGGCTACGTCTGTTCACCAATGCGCTGGCATCAAAAACACCGCACGAAGGCGAAACCCTGCTCCTGCGCGGCGACGGATCGACCTTTCACGCGCGCCTCGACTGTCGGGGCCATGATTCCGGCACTCCGGCAGTGCGCCTCATGTTCACCGACATCAGCGAGCGGAAGCGGGCAGAGGAAGCCCTGCAGGGCCAGGAAACCCTGCTTACAACCATTGCCGACAACATCCCCGACGCAATCTACGTGCTTGACCGCGCGCATCGCCTGAATTACTGCAATGCCGCTTCGTTGCGTTTGATGCAGGAATACCGGGGCCTGCCCGATCTGCAGATTAATGACCTGATCGGTCTCGATGCGGAGGCGATTTTCCCCGACCCGGCCCTGGCCATGGCCTTTCACCAGGCGGACGAGGACGCGATGGCCTCGAACCGGACCGGCAGCGTCGAGGACCGGGTCCAGGTCGCGGGCACGGTCCGCCATCGGTTGACGCTGCGCGTACCCCTGCATGACGCCGCCGGGCAGGTAACCGGGCTGGTAGGCATCGCCCGCGACATCACCGAGCGCAAGATTGCCGAGGCCGAGCAGCGCGACGCCTTGGTGCGCGAGGTGCATCACCGCATCAAGAACAACCTGCAAAGTGTCGCCGGCCTGCTGGAACGGGAGCTGGGCCGCTTCCTGGACCTGGACCCCCGGCTGGAGACGGCCATCACCCAGGTGCATGCCATCGCCGTGGCGCATGGCCTGCAAGGCCGCAACCTAGCCGAGACGGCCCGCTTTTGCGATACCGCCGCGGCGATCTGCCAGGCCTTGGCGACCCAGACCCGGCGCCAGGTTACGTGGCAGATCGACGAAGCCGCGACCACGTTCAAGCCCGTGCGGATCCATCCGGACGAGGCGGTGGCGATCGCCCTGGTCGTCAACGAACTGGTGCTCAATGCCATCAAGCACTCCCCGGACACGGGGCCCGGCATTCGGGTCAACCTGCACGCGGACGGCCAATGCGCCCGCATGGTCATCCGAAACCCGATGCAGGTGGCCGACATCCGGTTCGATTTCGAGCACGGCAATGGCCTTCAGAGCGGCCTGCACCTGGTGCGTTCGCTGCTGCCGAAGCCGGGCTCGGAACTACGCTACCGGGTCGACGAAGATGGGATGCTGCTGACCGAACTGAGCCTGTGCGCACCCATCGTGCAGCCCGTGACGTCAGAGTGCGAGGCCCGGCCGTGACGACGATCCTGTTGGCCGACGATGACCGTGTGGTGCTGTTCACCTTGGCCGAAGGCCTGCGCGCGGCCGGCTACACGGTGCTGACGGCGCAGGACGGCCTGGACGCATTGGCGATTTGCCGGCAGGAGACCGTCGACCTGGCCCTGCTGGACATCCGCATGCCCGGTCTGGGCGGCCTTGAACTGGCGCGGCGCCTGCGCGACGAGACCCCGGTCCCATTCCTCTTCCTGAGCGCCTATGGCGATGCCGGTCTGGTCAGGCAGGCCGTGGCATTGGGCGCACTGGGCTATCTGGTGAAACCGCTCACGGTCGCGCAGATACGGCCCATGTTGCGTACCACGCTGGCCCGGATTGCCGAAATGGACACCATGCTGAAGACCAATGCCGGCCTCCAGCGCGCCCTGATCAGCAATCGCACCATCGCCACCGCCGTCGGCCTGCTCATGTCGCGCGAAGGGCTGGGCCGGCAGGCCGCCTTCGAGCACCTGCGCAAGCTGGCACGCGACCGCAGCCGCCGGGTGGAAGACGTGGCGGCGGAGATGCTCGACGCGGCTGCCGCCAGGAAATAGCAGATACAGTTGGCGCAAGCCCGGTGGGCGCCTGGACATGCCTCAAGAAATCGGGTGGCGTGCCGATAGCCTGGCCAAGACTATAACTTTTGTTATAAGATTCAATGCTGTATAGAACCTCGCAAGGCTGCCAAAATCGGACTTGCGAGAGGGGCCCAAGAAACCGTCCCGTTTGATTGATATCGCCTAACCATCGGCGCCACGCGCGCCAAGGCCATGGCATACCAGGAGCGGAGCATGTTTCAAGGCGGTACCCCGTACCCATGCCTGTCAGGGCTTGCAGGATGTTGAAGGCGATGGCCCTGGCCTTTTCCTCATTACGGCGCCGGACCGGCGCGCCCTCCCTGAGCAAGCGCCTTGCTTGGCTGAGCCTGTCGCTGATCGTCATGGCAATGACGCTGGCGATCATCCTGATCAGTCAGCATGAGCGCGACCGCCATCTTGCGGCCAGCGGCGCGCGCCTGCAGGCGCGCGCCGGTCTGGAAGGGGATCTGCTGGTTCAACAGATCGATGCCCTGCGCCGCGACGTGCTGTTTCTCGTCCACACCCCGCCGGTGCAGGGCATCGTGCGCGCCAGCCGCAACGGTGGCTTCGATGTTCAGGACAACAGCCGCATCGATACCTGGCGTAGCAGCCTCGGGCAAATATTCTCCGCCTTTGCCACGGCCAACCCGGCTTACCTTCAAGTCCGCATGATCGGTGTCGCCGACCCGGGCCGGGAACTGGTGTGGGTCGATCTGGTGGAGGGCCGGGCGGTGGTCAGCCAGGATGGACACCTGCAACAGAAGGGCGAGCGCGACTACTTCCTGGCCACGCTGAAGCTCAAGGCGGGCGAAGTGTATCTGTCCGAGATCAACCTCAACCAGGAACGGGGCCAGGTTCAGGTGCCCCATCTGCGGGTCATACGGGCAAGCACGCCGGTGTTTACCCCAGACGGCGAATTGTTCGGCATGGTGGTCATCAACTACGCCATCGGGCCTGTCCTGGACCGGCTTCAGGCCGGCGCACCGTTGAACACGCGGGTCTATCTCATGAACGACCGTGGCGACTATCTGGTGCATCCCGATTTCGGCCGTGCCTTCGGCTTCGACTTGGGCAAGCGCTACCG
>JBAZLW010000270.1:0-3923 GCA_041650095.1 Hydrogenophilaceae bacterium
GCGTAATGCGGCTGCGCAATTCAGCCATGCATGCTGAGATGATGGCCATCATGCGGGCCGAACGAGCTCTCGACTCCTTTACGCTCAAACCGGCCAATCAGGGTGGCTATGAACTGGTTACATCTTGCGAGCCCTGCGCGATGTGCCTGGGTGGCATCCTGTGGAGTGGCGTCCGCCGTCTGGTTTGTGGCGCCACTACGTTAGCCGCGCGCGCGATCGGCTTCGACGAGGGGCCGGTCTATCCAGAGTCATACAATCATCTCGAACAGGCAGGAATCGAAGTAAGGCGGGGCGTATTGGCGAACCAGGCCGCCGAAGTCATCCGCCTATACCGCGAACGGGGTGGTGCCATCTACAACGGTTAGCCGCCCACATGCCGCCGGGGCGACCCAAATCCAAACACCATCAAAATCAACCCGAGAAGCGAAAACGGCTTCCATCGATGGAAGCCGCTTGAATACTGGTGGGCCCGCAGGGACTTGAACCCTGGACCAAAGGATTATGAGTCCTCTGCTCTAACCAACTGAGCTACAGGCCCGACGGGGCGGTTGCCCGCCCCGTGGAAAGGTCAATCGAGGAAGCTGCGCAGCCGCTCGGAACGGGACGGGTGACGCAGCTTGCGCAGCGCCTTGGCCTCGATCTGGCGGATACGTTCGCGGGTGACGTCGAACTGCTTGCCGACCTCTTCCAGGGTGTGGTCGGTATTCATCTCGATGCCGAAACGCATGCGCAGTACCTTGGCTTCCCTGGAGGTCAGGGAATCGAGCACTTCCTGGGTGGCGCCCTGCAGGCTGGAGTACAGCGCCGCCTCGACCGGGGCCAGGGTGGACTGGTCCTCGATGAAGTCGCCCAGGTGGGAGTCCTCGTCGTCGCCGATCGGGGTCTCCATGGAGATCGGCTCCTTGGAGATCTTCATGATCTTGCGGATCTTGTCCTCGGGCATCTCCATCTTGATCGCCAGGGTGGCCGGGTCGGGTTCCTGGCCGGTCTCCTGGAGGATCTGGCGGCTGATCCGGTTCATCTTGTTGATGGTCTCGATCATGTGCACCGGGATGCGGATGGTGCGCGCCTGGTCGGCGATCGAGCGAGTGATGGCCTGGCGGATCCACCAGGTGGCATAGGTCGAGAACTTGTAGCCGCGCCGGTATTCGAACTTGTCCACCGCCTTCATCAGGCCGATGTTGCCTTCCTGGATCAGATCGAGGAACTGCAGGCCGCGGTTGGTGTATTTCTTGGCGATGGAGATCACCAGACGCAGGTTGGCCTCGATCATCTCGCGCTTGGCGCGGCGGGCCTTGGCCTCGCCGGTGGACATCTGCTTGTTGATATCCTTCAGTTCCTTGACCGGCAGGCCGGCCTGCGCCTGACGCTCGCGCAGCCTTTCCTGGTGCTCGTTGATGTCGTATTGCTGGCGCGCGAGCATCTCGCAATACGCCTTGCGCGCGGTCAGTTCGCCGGTCACCCAGTCGTCGCTGCCTTCGTGGCCCGGGAAGGACTTGATGAAATGGGCACGCGGCATACCGCACTTGTTGACGGCGATATCCATGATCGCGCGTTCGTGAGTGCGCACCGACTCGACCATGTTGCGCACGCTTTCGCACAGGTTCTCGACCTGGCGGGCGGTGAAGCGGATGCCCATCAGGTGGCCGGTCAGGTCACTCTGCAAGGCCAGGTGCTGCTTGCTGCCGCGCCCGTATTTGTTGAGCGCAGTGCGCATCTTGTCGTTGGTCTTGCGGATGGCGGTAAACCGCTCCAGCGCGTCGACCTTGAGCTGGGCCAGGTTGGCCGCAGTGATGCCACCACCGCTGTCGCTGTCCTCGTCCTCGTCCTCGTCGCCGGCCTCGGGCTCCTCGGCCATCTGCATGGCGATGTCTTCGCCGGCACTGTCGACCAGGCCATCGACCAGTTCATCGATGCGCATCTCCTCCTTTTCCACCTTCTCGGCCATCTCCAGGATCTGGATGATGGTGAAGGGGCAGGCGGAAATGGCCTGCACCATGTGCTTGAGGCCTTCCTCGATGCGCTTGGCGATCTCGATCTCGCCCTCGCGGGTGAGCAGTTCCACGGTACCCATCTCGCGCATGTACATGCGCACCGGGTCGGTGGTGCGGCCGAATTCGGCATCGACCGTGGACAAGGCGGCCTCGGCCTCTTCGACGGCATCCTCATCCGCCACCGGGGCGGGCGCCTCGGACATCAGCAGGTCTTCCGCGGCCGGGGCCTCGTCGTAGACCTGGATGCCCATGTCGTTGATCATGCTGATGATGCCTTCGATCTGCTCGGCATCCAGCATGTCGTCCGGAAGGTGGTCGTTGATCTCGGCGTAGGTCAGGTAGCTCCGTTCCTTGCCGAGCAGGATGAGGCTCTTCAGCCGGGTCCGCCGGTCCTCCGTGCTGTTGGCATTGTCTACCGCCTGCACCAGCGCGGCCGCATGCCTTTCAGCCTGCTTGGCCGTCTGCTTACCGCCCTGCTTGGCCGCCCCGCGCCGAGTCGTTTTCTTTTCCATCACCATCGCGTGTTATTCTCCAAAACGGAGTTGCGCAAAAACCGTGCATTTTACACGATAAGCCTCAATTACCCTACCGGTCGGATTTGACCCCACTCAACCGATCGAGTTTCTTCTCCTTCAAGGCCGCCATATAGGCCTCCCGGTCTTCTAGCGATATCTCGCTCAGCTTCTTGCCGACGAAGGCATGGCCCTGCCGACGGGTCGCCTGCTCGACCAGGGTCGCCCAGGCCCCCAACAGATCGGCATCGGAATCGTATTCGTCGCCCCACTCCAGCAGGCCGGCCGCCGCACCCTTGACCAGGCTTTCCTCGGGCCGGTCCCGATAAAACTCCAGCAGGCCGCGTACATCGGCCAGCTCGGGGTGCTCCCGCATCACGGCCATGACCCCGACCAACTGCACCACCTCGGGATCTTCGATGTCGGCCAGTTCCGGCAGGCTGCCGAGCCGCTCCGGCTTGTGCAGCAGGGCCTGGAGCACGATACGAGCCGGCGAAGGCTGGCTCGGGCGTGCGCCCGCGGCCGGCCGCCGTGACTTTACGTAGGCAGGCCGTCTTTCCTCGGTGGCGGCCAGGCCAGACAGGGTAGCCAGACGCTGACGCAGGCTCCTTGCCAGCAAGGGCGCCTTGGCCATCTGGTTGAGATAGGGCTCGACCAGCTTGATCAGGCGCACCTTGCCCTCGGGCGTGGTCGGCTCGGCCTTGGTCGACATCTCGTCGAACAGGAAGTCGGACAGCGGCCTGGCTTCGTCGCACAGCCTTTCAAAGGCATCGTGCCCGGCCATGCGCACATAGCTGTCCGGATCCTCGCCCTGGGGCAGGAACAGGAAGGTCGCGCGCTTGCCGTCGGGCAGTTGCGGCAGCGAGTTTTCCAGCGCCCGCCAGGCCGCCTTGCGGCCGGCGGCATCGCCGTCGAAGGCGAACACGACATCGTCGACCAGCTTGAACAGCTTGGTCACATGCTCCGGCGTGATGGCCGTGCCCAGGGTCGCCAGGGCATTGTTGACGCCGTGCTGGGCCAGCATCACCACGTCCATGTAGCCTTCCACCACCACGGCCCGGCCGGCCTGCTGGATGCCGCGCCGGTTCTCGAACAGGCCGTACAGTTCGCGGCCCTTGTGGAACAACGGCGTCTCCGGCGAATTGAGGTATTTCGGTTCGCCCTGGCCGATCACCCGGCCGCCGAAGGCGATCACCCGGCCGCGCTCGCTGCGGATCGGGAACATCACCCGGTCGCGGAAACGGTCATAGCGCTTGCCTTCGTTGACGATCACCAGGCCGGCTTCTTCCAGGGCCGAGTCCTGGTAGTCGGCCACGGCCGCCGTCAGTCCCTGCCATTCGTCGAGCGCGTAACCGAGTCCGAACGCGGCCGCGGTCTTGCCTTCCAGGCCGCGGCCCTTGAGGTAGTCGACCGACTT
>JBAZLW010000271.1:0-3915 GCA_041650095.1 Hydrogenophilaceae bacterium
CCTGATCAACCGCCTGGACGACAAGAAGCGCGGCATCTTCATCATGTTCGGCCTGCTGGCCGGGGCGCTGTTCACCGGCATCGTCGGCACCCTGGGCGCCGCCTTCGTCTGGGACAACGGCGCCCATTACGCCTGGCTGACCTGGCTTGGCCAGGAGGTCGGCGACATCCCCGAGGGACCGACCACGCCGGACCTGGAATGGCCGACCTGGATGGTCTATTCGGCGGTGCCGCTGGGCTCCGGGCTGATGTGTTTCCGCTTCCTGCAGGTGGCCTGGGGTTTCCTGCGCACCGGCGAGCTGCCGCACCACGACCACGGCCATGTCGCCGGCATCGAGGACGAGGAAGCGCTCCCGAAGGCCGGCGAGGAGGACCGCATCTACCGGATGGACGACGAACTGCATCCGCGCGAACTGGATGAGCCTCTGCTGGATGGCGACGACGATGACAAGGGGGCCGGAAAATGAGCACCGCGATCATCTTCGGCCTGCTGGTGGCGCTGATGCTGACCGGCATGCCGATCTCGATTTCGCTCGGCCTCACCGTGCTGACCTTCCTCTACACCATGACCCAGGTGCCGATCGAGGCGGTGGCGCTGAAGCTGTTCACCGGCATCGAGAAGTTCGAGATCATGGCCATCCCGTTCTTCATCCTGGCCGGCAATTTCCTCACCCATGGCGGGGTGGCGCGGCGGATGATCAAGTTCGCCTCCTCGATGGTCGGCCACTGGCACGGCGGCCTCGGCCTGGCCGGCGTGCTGGCCTGCGCGCTGTTCGCGGCGGTGTCGGGCTCCAGCCCGGCCACCGTGGTGGCGATCGGCTCCATCCTGCTGCCGGCCATGGTCAAGGCCGGTTTCCCCAAGCGCTTCGGTGCCGGCGTCATCACCACCTCGGGCGCCCTCGGCATCCTGATCCCGCCCTCCATCGTCATGGTGATGTACTCGGTGTCGACCAATACCTCGGTCGGCGCCCTGTTCATGGCCGGCGTCATCCCCGGCCTGGTCATGGCCACCATGCTGGGCCTGACCACCTGGTACCGGGCGCGCAAGTTCAATTACCCGCGCCAGCCCAAGGCCCCGTTCCGCGAGCGTTTCCAGGCCTTCCGCGAGAGCATGTGGGGCCTGTTCCTGATCGTGGTGGTGATGGGCGGCATCTACTCCGGCATGTTCACGCCCACCGAGGCGGCCGCCATGAGCGCGGTCTACGCCTTCTTCATCGCGGTGTTCGTGTACCGGGACATCGGTCTCAGGGATGTGCCCAAGGTCCTGCTCAACTCGGCCAACATGAGCGCGATGCTGCTCTACATCATCACCAACGCAGTGCTGTTCTCCTTTTTGATGACCAGCGAGAACGTGCCCCAGGCGATGGCCGACTGGCTGCTGGGCGAGGGACTGGGCATCGTCGCCTTCCTGCTGGTGGTGAACGTGCTGCTGCTGCTGGCGGGCAACTTCATGGAACCGTCGTCGATCATCCTGATCATGGCGCCGATCCTGTTCCCGGTCGCCATGAAGCTGGGCATCGACCCGGTCCACTTCGGCATCCTGATCGTGGTCAACATGGAGGTCGGCATGTGCCACCCGCCGGTGGGCCTGAACCTGTACGTCGCCAGCGGCATCACCAAGATGGGCATCACCGAGCTGACCATCGCCGTGTGGCCCTGGCTGCTGACCATGCTGACCTTCCTGATGGTGGTCACCTATTGGCCGACGCTGTCGCTCTGGCTGCCGCGCACGCTCGGGATGATCCCCTGAGTAGGCGATAATGCCGGCACCCTTCAACTGCTATCGAAACCGACCATGTCCGACCTCAAGCAACAAGCCCTCGATTACCACGAGTTTCCCCGCCCCGGCAAAGTCTCGGTGGAGTCCTCCAAGCCCTGCGCCACCCAGAAGGACCTGTCTCTGGCCTACACGCCCGGCGTCGCCGTGCCGGTGCGCGCCATCGCCGAGAATCCGGCCGATGCCTACCGCTACACCAACAAGGGCAACCTGGTCGCGGTGATCACCGACGGCACCGCCATCCTCGGCCTGGGCAACCTTGGCCCGCTGGCCTCCAAACCGGTGATGGAGGGCAAGGGCGTGCTGTTCAAGCGCTTCGGCGGCATCGACGTATTCGACATCGAGGTGGCCGCGCCCAGCGTCGAGAGCTTCATCGAGACCGTGGTCAACATTGCGCCCACCTTCGGCGGCATCAACCTGGAAGACATCGCCGCGCCGCACTGCTTCGAGATCGAAAAGGCGCTCAAGGAACGGCTCGACATCCCGGTCTTCCACGACGACCAGCACGGCACCGCCATCGTCATGTGCGCCGGCCTGCTCAATGCACTCGAGGTGCAGGACAAGAAACTGGACGAGATCAAGCTGGTCTGCCTCGGCGCCGGCGCCGCCGGGCTGGCCTGCATGCGCTTGCTGGTCGCCATGGGTGGCAACAAGGCCAACATGACCCTGGTCGATTCCAAGGGCGTGATCCACTCCGGCCGCACTGATCTCAACGCCCACAAGCAGGAATTCGCCAAGGCGACCGAGATGCGCAGCCTGGCCGACGCCATGAACGGCGCCGACGTCTTCATCGGCGTGTCCGGCCCCAACCTGGTCAGCCAGGCAATGGTGAAAAGCATGGCCGACCGGCCGATCCTGTTCGCCATGGCCAACCCGGACCCGGAGATCAGCCCGGCCGACGTCAGCGCCGCCCGTGACGACGCCCTGATGGCCACCGGCCGTTCCGACTACCCGAACCAGGTCAACAACGTGCTCGGCTTCCCCTACATCTTCCGCGGCACCTTCGACGCCCGCGCCAAGGCGATCACCCAGCCGATGATGATCGCGGCCTCCAGGGCTCTGGCCGAACTGGCGCGCGAGCCGGTGCCGGCCGAGGTGCTGGCGGCCTACGGCCTGGACCATCTGGAATTCGGCCGCGACTACATCATCCCGAAGCCGTTCGATCCGCGCCTGGCCGAGCGCGTGCCCAAGGCCGTGGCCGAAGCGGCGAAGCTTTAATCACACCATGCCCGAACCCCGCCCTTACTATCTCAACCTGATCCAGATCCGCCTGCCGATCGGCGGCTGGGTATCCATCTTCCACCGGGTGAGCGGGGCGGCGCTGTCGCTGGCCGTGCCGCTGGTGCTGTACGTCTGGATGCTCAGCCTGCGCTCGCCGGAGGATTATGCGGCGGTGACCGGATTCCTGTCCGGCTGGTTCGGCTTCCTGGTCCTGCTGGGCGTGGTCTGGGCGACCCTGCATCACCTGTTGGCCGGCCTGCGCCATCTCGGTTTCGACATCGGCTGGGGCGAGGGCAGGGAGCGCGCCCGGCTGACCGCCTGGGGGGTGCTGTTTGCCGCGCTCGGTCTGACCGGCCTGTTCGGATTGGGGTGTCTGCTATGAGAACAGTCGGCGGCGCCCGCCGCGGCCTGACCATCTGGCTGGTCCAGCGCGCCGGGGCGGTGGTCATGGCGGCCTACCTGCCGCTGTTCGCACTCTATGCCTGGCTTGCCGGCAGCGCCGACTATGCCGGCTGGCGCGGCCTGTTCGAACCGCTGGCGGCGAAGGTGACGACCCTGCTGTTCTTTGCCGCCCTGCTGAGCCATGCCTGGATCGGCATGCGCGAGATCGTCATCGACTATGTGCACTGCCCGCGTTGCCTGGGCCTGCGCCTGGCACTGCATTTTTCCTTCGCCGTGCTGTACCTGGCCTGCCTGGTCTGGACGGCCGACATACTGTGGACCCTGGCATGATTCCTAAGCGTACCTTCGATGCGGTGATAGTTGGGGCGATGCGAGCAGGGAGCAGTGCCTGCCGCGCAGCGGCAGGTGCGACGCGACTGCGAAAGGCGGAGCAGTGCCTGCCGAAGGCAGGTGCGACCCTGCAGCAGGATGCGGGCGTCCGCTGCACAGTCGCAGGCATCCCTTCCGCTGCCCGAT
>JBAZLW010000272.1:0-3902 GCA_041650095.1 Hydrogenophilaceae bacterium
GATGTTTTCCGGCCAGGCCGGCCAGGCCGGCCAGCCTTGCAGGGCCTTGACGGAGAGGCCCTTGAACGCGCCCTGGCTGCTGATCCGGCCGGCCTGGTAGCGGGCATCCAGGATGTCGAAGCTGGCGCCGAGGGCGGTCAGGCGGGCCCCGCTCAGGCGGCCGCCGTCGGCGCCGAGTTCCAGCCGGGCCGGGGCCTGCAAGGCCAGCGGGTAGCGGCCCTGGCTGGTCAGCCGGAGGATTTGCCCGGTCCAGCCGGCCGCGCGCCAGGCGCCGGCCACCTCGGCGTCGAGGTCGAGGTCGAGGTCCGGGTTGCCGGCCGTGACGGCAAGGCGGTGCCGGTCGCGCCGGCCCTGGCCGGACAGGCTGGCCCGGTCCAGCGTCAGCGCCGGCGTCTTCAGGTTGGCCAGCCGGGCGTCCAGCGCCAGGCTCCCGTCCAGGCCCTGGTCCAGGCGGGCCTTGGCGTGCAGGCTGCCGAGGCGATAGTCCTGCCCCCAGGCCAGGCCTTCCGCCAGGACGGCGACCTCGCCGGTCGGGTCGGCCAGGCTGCCGGACAACTGGCCGGTCGCCTCGATCCGGCCCGCGAGCGCTGGGTCGACGACGCCGAGCTGGCTGGCCAGCAACTCGAAGGCGAGGCGGTCGCCGGGGGCGCCGAAGGCCCCGTGCAGTTTCAGGCGGTTGCCGGCCAGGCGCAGTTCCGCGTCGCTGTCCCACAGCCGCCTAGCCGACAGGCGCAGGTTGCCCTGGCCGGCCAGGGGCTGGTTGCGGAACCGGCTGTCGGCGATGGCGAACGACAGCGTGGCCTCGGGCGTCGGGACCAGGCGGCCGGCGGCGTGGAAGGAGGCGTTGATGCGGCCCTTGGGATAGGCGCCGAAGGCGGCCGGGTCGAAGCCGTCGAGGGCGCCGACGAGATCGAACGGCCGGGCCGGGTCCAGCCCCAGGCTGCCGAACAGGCTCAGCTGGCCGGCCCCGGAGACCAGCCGAGCCTGCTTGATGTGCAGCACCCGGTCGTGCTGTTCGGTGTCCAGGTCGAGGCGGTAGCCCCGGTAGCCGAGGTCGGCCTGGAGGCCCTGGCGTCCGGCCTCCGCCTGCAGCCGGACGCTGCCGGCCAGGCGCAGCGAGCGCAGGCTGCCGTGCAGGCCGCGCGGGTCGAAGTCGCGGGTCTGCAGGTCCAGGGCCAGGCGTTCCGGATCGGCCCGGCCGCTGCCGGCGAAGCGGCCGGCCCGGGCCAGGTCCAGGTTCAGCTCGCTCAGCGCCATGGCGTCGGCGCTGCCGCTGACGCGAACGCTCAATTCGCGCAGCGGCAGGCGCTGCTTGTCCCAGGTGCCGGGCAGGCGGTTGCCTACGCTGAGCTCGCCGACATAGTCCTGCGCGCCCTGGCTGTGCAGGCTGGCGGTCAGGTCGAGCTCGGCGCGCGGCAGGTCCGGGTCCCAGGCGGCGGGGTCGATGCCGCTGGCGCTGACCCGTGCCTCGGCCAGGGGGCGGCGGGCGAAGGGGGTGAGCAGCAGGTCGGCACGGGCCTCGCCGCCGGCCAGGGCGGCGGCGGCCTTGAGGTCGATGCGGTCGAGGCGGCCGCCCAGGTTGGCCGTGGCGCTGCCGGAAGGATGGCGTAAGTGCGCCTGCCCGGCGATGGCGTAGGGCGGCGCGTCGGCCAGGCGGGCCCGGGCCTCGACCCGGCCCCAGGGCGTGCTCAGGTTGCGCAGGTCCAGCCGGTAGGTGTGGCCGGCCTGCACCAGGCCGAGTCGGATATCGCTCAGCACCTGCTCGCCGGCGCCGGTCTGGATGACCAGGCGGGCCAGGCTCGCCGCCGGCAGGTTGAGGTCGACCGGCAGGCGCAGGCTGTCCGGGAGTTGCGGCGGCTCGGGGTCGGGCTGGACGGTGACGACCCGCACGGCCGCCAGGTCCAGCCGGGTGATCTCGAGCCGGCCCTGCCAGAGGGCGCGCGGAGACCAGTCGAGGCGGGCGTCGCTGAGCTCGATGCGCTTGGTCTCGGTGGTCAGGGTGATGGCGTCGACATGCAGGGGGCCATAGACCGAGCCGTGCACGCCCCGGATCACCAGCCGATTGCCGCTGAGGCCCTCGGCCTGGCTGGCGAGCAGGCGCAGGGCGGGCTCGCTGCCGGCCAGCCAGGCCAGGGCCAGGACCAGGACCAGCAGCGCCGGGGCGGCGAGGCCCCACAAGGCGTAACGGAACAGGGGACGGATGGCCATGGCCCGGTTCAGAAGCTGAAGCCGACCGAGAAGTGCAGGCGCACCTGCCCGGTCTCCTGGCCGCGCGCCAGGTCCAGGCTGAGCGGGCCGACCGGGCTGCGCCAGCGTGCGCCAATGCCGTAGCCGAGCACCGGGTTCAACGCGTCCAGGCTGTCGGCCGCGTCGCCGGCATCGACGAACACCGCGGCGCCCCATTGCGGGCTGAACCAGTACAGGTATTCCGCGCTGGCCACGGCCAGCCAGCGGCCGCCGACGATGGCGTCGCCTTCGCTCACGCCCAGGCTCTGGTAGGCATAGCCGCGCACGGTCTGGTCGCCGCCGGTGCGGAACAGGAAATCGGCCGGGATGCCGTCGCGGCTGTCGGCCGCCACCGCACCCATCTCGCCGCGCAGGATCACCTGGCCCCGCTCACCGAGGGGATGGAACCAGGTGGCCTTGGCGTAGCCACGCAGGAAGCCCTGGTCGGACAGCACGGCCTGGGCGGCGGCGTCCGCCTGGACGTTGAACAGGTAGCCTCGGCTGGGAAACAGCAGGTTGTCGACGTTGCGCCGGGTCCAGGACCAGGACGGAACCAGGGCGGAACGACGGTCGCCCGGCGCCCCGTCGATATCCTGCTGCTCGCGGTAATAGCGCAGGCTCCAGGCGGTCTCGTTGCGGCCGCGCAGGAAGCTGCGCCGGGCCCCCAGGGTCAGGGTGCGGGTGACCTCGCCTTCGACGTCGGAACGGTTGAACTGGGCGATCAGGCTGTCACGGTCGCCCGCGCTGGTGAGCGGCAATTGCAGTTCGCCGGCCAGGGACTGCTCCTTCTGCGCCAGCTTGAGGCTGCCTGTCAGGCGCCAGGCCTGGCTGAGCAGGTTGAGGTCGCGATAGTCCACCTGGGCGCGCGGCCCGGTGTTGGTGCTCATGCCGATGCCCAGGCCCAGGGTGCGGGCACGGTTCTCCTCGACGCTGACCTTGATCGGCGTGTCCTCCGGATGCGCGGGGTCGATCTCGACATCGACGCCGACGCTGGCGAAGTAGGGGCTGTCCTGGAGCCGGGTCTGCAGTTCCAACAGCTTGGTCTGGTTGTAGGGCTCGCCCGGCCGGATCTGGTTGAGCCGCTCGACGATGCTGGCGGGATAGCGCTTGAGACCCTCGATCCGCAGCGGCCCGAAGGCGAAGGCCGGACCGCTGTCCAGGGTCAGGGCCAGGGCGACCCGGTTGGCCTTCGGGTCCACCGTGGCCCGGCTGGCGCGGATGGCGGCGGCCGGGTGGCGGTCCAGCAGCAGGTTGCGCAGGGCGGCGCGCTTGGCGCTTTCCCAGTCCTCGTGACGGAACACCATGCCGCTGGACAACGACCAGTCGGTGCGCAGCTTGAGCAGGCGTGCCTGGCTGCTGGCGGAGCCGTCGTTGAAGGGGCCGGTCACCTGCAGGTCGACCTCGCCGACCCGCGCCGGCTGGCCGGGGTCGACTTCCAGGCGCACCGACCAGGCCGCGCCGTCCTGTTCCAGCCTGGCCTCGATCCGGGGCGAATAAAACCCCTCGCTGGCGAGCAGGTTGCGCATCTGTTCCGGCGCCAGCGCCACCAACCGGCGCAACTGGGTCTCGTCCATGCGCTCGCCGTCGCGCCAGCGGTACAGGTCGAGATTGTCTTCCAGCAACTTGCGTTGCGCCTCCGGCGCCTGCAGGGCGATGGCATAGGCCAGGGCCGGCTC
>JBAZLW010000273.1:0-3897 GCA_041650095.1 Hydrogenophilaceae bacterium
GTCGCCGCCTCAGTCGTTTTCGGTCTCGTAGCGCTTCAGCTTGCGCCACAGCGAGACCCGGTCGATGCCGAGTATCTGCGCGGCCATGGTCTGGTTGCTGTTGGTTTCCTTGAGCACCCACTGGATGTAGTCGCGTTCCTGTTCTTCCAGGGTGGGCATGCGGCCTTCCTTCTTGCGGAAGGTCCGCAGCGAGAGCTCGCGCAGGTCGTCGGGCAGGTGGCCGGGTTCCAGTTCGCGGCCGGAACTGAGTGCGACGGCACGCTCGATGATGTTTTCCAGTTCGCGCACGTTGCCCGGGAAGTCGTAGGTCTTGAGCAATTCGAGCACCATGAGGTCGATCTCGCGGACGTCCTTGCGCATCAGGGCCGAGCACTTGTTGAGGAAGTGATAGGCCAGCAGCGGGATGTCGTCCCGCCGTTCGCTGAGCGGGGGGATGTGCAGATTAACCACGTTGAGGCGAAAGTAGAGGTCCTGGCGGAAGCGGCCGCTCTTCACCAGTTCAGGGACATCGCGGTTGCTGGCGGAGCAGACCCGGATGTCGACCTTGATAGGCTCGGTGCCGCCCAGGCGGAGCACCTCGCGCTCCTGGATCACCCGCAGCAGCTTGACCTGCATGGCGGTGGACATCTCGGTCACTTCGTCGAGGAACAGGGTGCCGCCGTTGGCGGTTTCGATCAGGCCGGACTTGCCGGTGGCGCCGGTGAAGGCGCCTTTTTCGTTGCCGAACAGTTCGTTGGCCAGCAGTTCCTCGTTGAAGGCGCCGCAGTTGACCGCGACGAAGCGGCCGTCCGGGCGGCCGCCGTGCTCATGCAGGTAGCGGGCGAACAGCTCCTTGCCGGTGCCGGATTCGCCGGTGATCATGACGTTGCAGCCGGTGGGGGCGACCTGACGGGCCATCTCCAGCAGTTTCTGCATCTGGGCGTCCTGGGTGATGATCTTGACCCGGCCCTGGAAGCCGTCCAGCTGCTCGCGCAGGGCCAGGTTCTCCCGCTTGAGCCTGACCTTTTCCAGCGCCTCGGCGACCACCTGGCGCACCTCGTCCAGGCGGTAGGGCTTGGCGATGTAGTGGAAGGCGCCGTCCTTCATGGCCTCGACCGCGGAGTCCAGGGTGGCATAGCCGGTGATCATGATCACTTCCGCGTCCGGCACCAGCTCGCGGGTGCGCCGGAGTACCTGCATGCCGTCGATCTTTTCCATCTTCAGATCGGTCAGTACCACGTCGAAGCGCTGTTTTTCCAGCAGGCCGAGGGCGTTGGCCCCGCTGGTGGTGGCGGTGACTTCGTGGCCTTCCTTCTTGAGCACGTGTTCCAGGTTGCGCAGGGCGACCCGTTCGTCGTCGACCACCAGTAGCCGGCCGCACAACCGGGTGGCGTTGGCGGTGTCGATCAGGGGCTGGTTCATGTCTTCTCCGGGGCTGCGACGGCCTGCCGGGGCAGGCGGATGTGAAAGACGGTGTGGCGGCCGGGCGCGCTCTCGGCGGCGATGCAGCCGCCGTGTTCCTCGACGATCTCGCGCACGATGAACAGGCCCAGGCCGGAGCCGTGGCTGGCTTCCTTGGTGGTGTAGAAGGGGTCGAAGATGCGTGCCAGGATGTCGGCCGGGATGCCCTGGCCGTTGTCGCGGATGTCGATATCGACCACCTCGGTGGCGGGGAAGCGGTCGCCCTGGTTGCGGAAGCACTGGGCGGCGGCGGGATCGTCGGCCCGGCGCAGGGTGGCGCCGATGCGGATCTCGCCGGTGCCGTCCATGGCCTCGACGGCGTTTTTCAGCAGGTTGAGGAAGACCTGTTGCAGGCGCGGCTTGTCGGCGGACAGGCTGAGGTCGTCGGCGATGTCGATCTGGATCGAGACGCCGGGCGGCACGCCGTTGCGCAGGAAGAGCAGGGTTTCCTCGATGGCGGCCTTGAGCTGGACCGGCCGGCGGTTGAATTCCCGCTCCCGCGCGTAGTCGAGCAGGGCGCGCACGATGCGCTGGGCGCGCACGGTCTCGTCGTCGATCTGGGTCAGCATTTCATGCCGCCACTCCGGCCCGGACGATTCGCCGTCCTCCAGCAGGATCTGGGCGGAACTGGAGATGTTGGAGAGCGGGTTGTTCACCTCGTGGGCGACCCCGGAGATGAGGCGGCCGAGCGAGGCCAGCCGGTCGGCCTGGATGAGCTGCTGCTGCTGGCGCAGGCTGATTTCGTCGAGCACGTGGTTGAAGGCGCGCACCAGGGTGTCGATCTCGCGATCCTTCGGGGCCAGGGTCAGGCGGCTCTTGTTGCCGGCGGCGATCATTTCCATGCGCCGCTCCACTTCATGCAGCGGCCGCACGATGCCGCTGGATACCACGGCGGCGGCGAGCGCGAGCAGCCCGAGCAGGCCGGCCAGGATGACCAGCAGGACGGTGCGCTGCTGTTCGAAGCGTTGTTGCAGGGCGCCGCGCTCGGTGGCGGCGAGGGTCTGGGCGATGTTGACGATGCCGAGGCCGAGTTCGCGCAGGTCCCGGGCATCCCGGGCGGCATGGCTGGCAGCGTATCTGGACATGTAGGCGGCGTAACTGTCCAGCGACCGGCGCAGCTCGGTCAGCCGGCTGGCCGAGGCCAGCTTCTCGAGGGTCGCGCGATTTTCGTCGAGCAGGCGCTTGGCGCGTTCGACGTAGTCCTGGTTTTCCCTGAGATCGCCGGGCTGGTGGTAGAGGAAGTAGTTCTTTTCGAAGCGGCGGATCTCCAGGGCGACGTCGAAGAACTCGGAGATGCCTGCGCCAGCCTGGATCTGTTTCTCGATCAGGCGCGATTCCAGGAAATAGAGTACCGAAATGCCGATCAACAGGATCGCAAAGGCGGAATAGCCGAGGACGATTTTCTGACGCAGGGAGGACATGACTAAACAGTGTATCAGCGTAGTTGCAAAATGCAATTATGTGTATAAATCCATTTCCTAATAAGAACATAGCCCTAGGTTCTAGAAGTGGTCGCAGCATCGGGTGACTTTTGGGAGTGTTGCCAAATGCAATGCTCGTGCCATGGATGGGTTGCTGTCTATCGTGGATGTATTTGAATATTAAGCATTAATATTAAGTGGTATGAGTATTGCTATATGCTTTTCCGTTTGCCTTGGAGGCTACCCCGTGATGGCCGCGGCCGAACCCTATCGGAAAGTGTTGTTGGTGTTGTCGGCACATGTCCCGTCGGGGCGTGTGCTGGATGCCGCCTGTGCCCTGTGCGAGCGCATGGCTGCCGGCCTGGAGATCGTCAGCCTGGGCGGACGCCTGCCGGCGGACCTGCTCGATGCCACGGTCAAGGAGGTCGCCCGCTCGGGCCTGAGTTGCCAGGCGGTCGACAAGCCGGACTGGTGCGTGGAAGACCTGGTCGACTGGGCGAACAGCCGCGCCTGTGTCGCGACGGTGATGCTGCCGGCCTCGGCGCGCGGGGTGACGGCCGCAAATGGTCAGGTCGATGCCGATGGCTGGCGTCGTTTGTCTTGTCCGCTGGTGGTGGTCGGACGGGAATCGATTGATGAACAGATGTGAGATGAAATGAACGGACTGCAAAGATACCTGCCTTTCCTGAACTGGTTTCCCCTCAAGGCCGAGACGGTCAAGCCGGACTTTCTGGCCGGCATCACCGTCGCCCTGGTGCTGATCCCGCAATCGATGGCCTACGCCCAGCTCGCCGGCCTGCCGGCCTACTACGGCCTCTATGCCGCCTTCCTGCCGGTGGCCATCGCCGCGATGTTCGGTTCGTCCAACTTCCTCGGCACCGGCCCGGTGGCGGTGGTGTCGCTGCTGACCGCGTCCTCGCTGGCGCCCCTGGCGGCACCGGGGTCCGACCAGTTCGTCGCCCTGGCGATCCTGCTCGCGCTCCTGGTCGGCGTCGTGCAGTTGACGCTGGGCCTGTTCAAGCTGGGCGTAGTGGTG
>JBAZLW010000274.1:0-3896 GCA_041650095.1 Hydrogenophilaceae bacterium
TGGCCGGAGTGATGGCGGAGAGCATCGGCTGGCCGGCCTTCTTCATCATCGCCGTCCTGCTCGGACTGCCCGGGCTGTACATGGTATGGCGGCTGCGCGCCGCCATCGCCGGGCTGGAACGAACGTAACCCTAGACCGGCGCCGCCCCGGACTCCACTGACACGCCGTCTGCGCGTTTCAATAGGCTTTCATCAGGACGGGCTCCTCGCTCCTGCTGCCAGCGGGCAAGGCTTCGCCCAGCCAGGTCGGGGTCGAGTGGTCATAAGCGATCAGTTCGAGCACCGCGTCCGTCACCGCTTCGGGTTTGGGCACGGCGGTCTGCTCCAGCACCCAGGACGAGGCCATGGGCGCATCCGGCCCGGTCAGGCGCACCACCGGCGCGCGCAGCGCGGCGAATGCCTTGGTGGCGGCCAGGGCGGCCAGTTCCGCGGCGATGCCGCACAGCCCGCTGGCTTCATGGACGATGACCAGCCGGCCGGTCTTGCGCACCGACCGGAGCACGGCGTCCTCGTCCAGCGGCTTGAGACTGCGCAGATCGATCACCTCCGCCGAGATGCCCTGGTCCTCGAGCTGCCGGGCGGCCTCCAGGCAGACCCCGACGGTCTTCGCGTAGCTCACCAGGGTCACGTCGTCGCCAGGCCGGCGCAACGCGGCCTTGCCGAGGGGCACGATGAAGTCGTCGGCATCGGGCACCTCGCCTTCCTGGTGCAGCAGAGCGAGATCGGCGAAGAACAGCACCGGGTTGTCGTCCCGGATGGCGGCCTTGAGCAGGCCCTTGAAGTCGGCCGGTTCGGCCGGCATGACCACCTTGAGGCCGGGCGTGTGGACGAACATGGCCTCAAGGTTGTGGTTGTGCTGGGCGCCGACGCACCAGCCGGTGCCGGTCATGCCGATGGCCACCAACGGGAACTCGAACTGGCCGCCGGACAGATAGCGCAACTTGCCGGCGCTGTTGACCAGGGCATCCATGGCATAGGCCATGAAGGGCGCGAACAGCAGGTCGATCACCGGGCGCAGGCCGCTGGCGGCGGCGCCCACGGCGGTGCCGGCGATGATGGCCTCGGCCAGCGGGGTGTTGCGCACGCGGTCGGTGCCGAACGCGGCCACCAGGTCGCGCTGCTTGGTGGCGACGCCCTCGCCCATCAGCAATACGTCGGCATCGCGCTGCATCTCCTCGCGCAGGGCCAGGTGCATCGCCTGTTCTGCGTTCATGCGGGTGGTCTTGGTCATTGGCTGGATCCTTTCTTCGGTCAGGCGTAGACGTGTTCGAGCAGGCTGTCGGGCGCCGGCCAGGCGCTGGCCTGGGCGAAGGCCAGGGCGGTCTCGATGCGCGTACGGGTGCGTCGTGCCATGGCGGCCAGGCCGGCGGCGTCGATATGGCCCAGTTCGAGCAGACGTTCGTGCTGCCTGCGGATCGGGTCCCGCGTCAGCCAGACCTGCAGTTCGGCCGGGTCGACATAGGCCTGGTCGTCGGGCTCGAAGTGGCCGCGCTGGCGGTAGGTGGACAGCTCCAGGAACTGCGGCCGGCCGGTGGCGCGGATGCTCGCGACCGCGGCGGCCGCCGCGTCGTGGACGGCCTCGACGTCGTTGCCGTCCACGGTCGCGACCGGGAGCCCGTGGCCGCGCGCCCATTCCGCGATGGCGGTGTCGGCCATGGTCTCCAGGCGGTGCACGAAGGCCTGCCACTGGTTGTTCTCGCACACGAACAGCATGGGCAGCTGCCAGTGCACAGCCAGGTTGAGGGCCTCGTGGAAGATGCCCTCGCAGGCGGCGCCGTCGCCGAAGAACACCGCAACGATGCCGCCGGGCTCGCCCTTGCCCATCTTCTGGGCCAGGGCGACGCCGGGCGCCAGCGACAACTCGCCGCCGACGATGGTGGAGGTGAGCACCACGCCCAGTTCCCTGGCCGAGATGTGCAGGCTGCCGCTGCGGCCGCCGCAATAGCCGTCGACCCGGCCCAGCACCTCGGCCATCAGGCGGTGCGGATCGGCGCCGCGGGCGATCAGGTGGCCGGCGCTGCGGTGGTTGGAGACGATCCGGTCGCGCGCGTCCAGGGCCTCGACCACGCCCACCGCGCAGGCCTCCTGGCCGACGCTGGTGCAGGTGCCCGGGGCGCCGTTGCGCTGCAACTCGACCAGCTGGTCCTCGTAGGCGCGGATCAGCAGCATGGTTTCCAGCCGGCGCAGGGGGCCGGCCGCGTTGATCGGATCTTGATCCATGGCGTGTTCTCCTCGGGTGCACCTAGCGCTGGGCGTGTTTGGCTGCGACGGGCAGGTTCTTGGGTACGAACTCGATGTAGGGTGTCGCCACCGCCACGCCGGGCGCGGCGGCGCTGGGCGCCGGTGCCCCGGCCGGGCCCAGGTTGCGGATGAAACGGTACATGGCGACGAGGTCCTGGTCGGTCATCGCGGCCAGGTTGAACCAGGGCATCGGCGGCCGCATGGGCTGGTGGGCGCGGGCCAGCCACTGGGCCTCGCTCAGGTCGCGCAGGCGCAGACGCAGATTGGTCGGGTAGGAGGTGCCCCAGGGGCCCTGGAACCCCACTGAACTGCCGGTGAGCCATTGCTGGGTCGGAGTCTTGCCACCCGATTCCGGATAGCCGGGGGTGTGGCAGTCGTTGCAACCGCCGACCTGGGTCAGATATTTGCCGCGCTCGAGCAGCTTATGGTCTGTGGCCGGACCGGCGGCGAGGGCAGTCTGGGCGAGCAAGGTGAGGGCGGACAGGGCGGCGACAGTATAGGGACGGATATTCATGGTAGGTAACCTCCTTGGCGGTTGGTGCGCTGTGAAGGTTAGGCCCGGCGCCGCGCGCCTGCCGCTAACAGTTCGCTAAGGAAGTGCTAAAAATTCGCTAAAGGAGGCGGTCGGGCTGCCGGGGTTCACACGAAATTCACCGGATAGCCAGGGCGAATCCGTCTATTATTTCCGACTGTTACGCTTGGCTATTGGTGGCCGCCCATGTCCCGGACGAAATCCGCCCCGCCCCTGCTGGATGTGCAGCAAGCCGAATTTCTCGGCGGTCCGGTTGCGATCAACGTGGCTTCCCATGACAGTGACCAGGTGCCGTCCATCGCCCGTGCTTACGGTTGCCGGGTGACGGCCGACCGGCGCGAGGTGGTGGTGTTCCTGTCCAGGCGCCGCTCGGAGGCCTTGCTGCGCGACCTCTCGGCGGGCGCCCCGATCGCCGTCGTGTTCAGCCGGCCCAAGACCCATGAGACGATCCAGCTCAAGGGCGCCCGGGCCAGCGTCCGGCCCCTGGCGGCGCGCGATCGCGCGCGCATGCGGGCCTGCGGCGCGGCGTTCGCCACGGAAATCATCGCCCTGGGCTATCCGGAGGGCTTCTCCAATACCCTGATGGCGCCAGTCAACGATGAGGCGGTGGCGGTCGTCTTCGTCCCCGATGCGGTGTTCGAGCAGACCCCCGGACCCAAGGCCGGCCAGCGCCTGGAGCCCCGGCCATGACCCCTGCCCTGTACTCGCTGCGGCGTTGTTTCGAGGGCGCGGTGCCGGCTTCGATCGCCACCTGCGCACCGGACGGTACGCCGAATGTGGCCAAGCTCTCCCATGTCCATTATCTGGACGACGGCCATGTCGCCTTGTCCTACCAGTTTTTCAACAAGACCCGGGAGAACATACTGCACAACGCGCGCGCGACCGTGGAGGTGGTCGACCCGGTGAGCGCCGCCCACTACACCCTCCGGCTCGAATACCTGCGTACCGAGACCGATGGCCCGCTGTTCGAGAACATGAAGGCCAGGCTGGCCGCGATCGCTTCGCATACCGGCATGAGCAAGGTGTTCCGGCTGCGTGGTTCGGACGTCTACCGGGTGGTCGGGATCGAAGCGATACCGGGCGAGGCCGGCCCGGAAGAAGTGCTGCGCGCCGAACTGCTGTCG
>JBAZLW010000275.1:0-3891 GCA_041650095.1 Hydrogenophilaceae bacterium
TCGCCTTCGGCCAGGGTCATGTCGATGCCGTGCAGCACCTCGACCTCGATGGGGGTGCCGACGTTGTAGGACTTGCGCACGCCCTCCAGGCGCAGGATCGGGCTAGCCATAGCGGATGGCCTCGACCGGATCCATCTTCGAGGCTCGCCGAGCCGGCGCCACCGCCGCCAGGAGGCCGGTGACCACCGCCACGGCGGCGGCGACCAGGTAATAGGCGGTGTCGATCCGGCCCGAGATCAGGGCGGTGCCGTCGTCCTGGCGCAGGGCGAAGGAGGCGCCGTAGACCATCAGGGTGGCCAGGCCGGAACCCATCACCGCCCCGGCGCTGCCGACGATGCCGCCCTGGATCAGGAACACCTTCATGATGCGCTGGGGCGAGGCGCCGATGGCGCGCAGGATGCCGATCTCACGCTGCTTCTGCACCACCGACACCACCAGCACGCTGGCGATGCCGAGGGCGACGATGAGGATCAGGAACAGGCGCACCGTGCGGGTGGTCATGGTCTGGTTCTTGAACGCGGTGAGCAACTGGGTATTGACCGCCATCCAGCTCTCGGCAGTGAGGCCGGTGCGGGCGGCGATCTGCTGGGCGACCTCTTCGGCGGCGAAGATGTCGTCGACCGTGAGGTCGATGTGGGTGACGCCGCCGGGCAGGTCGAGCAGGCTCTGGGCACTGCGCAACGGCATGATCACCCAGCGCCGGTTGAGGTCGCGCACGCCGAGATCGAAGATGCCGGTGACCCGGAACACGTCGTCACGGTTCTCGCTGCTGAGGACGCGGATGCGGTCGCCCACCGCGGCGCCCAGGTCGTGCGCCAGTTCGACCCCTACCATGGCCTCGCCGGGACCGACGCGGTAGGCGCCGGCCAGTATCTTGTCCTCGATCTTGACGATGCGGCGGTAGCGCTCCGGGTCGACCCCGATCAGGGCGATCGACTTGCTGGCGTTGCCGCGGTAGGCGAATCCGGAGCCGGTGGCGATGGCCGAGACGTCGACCACGTGGGGGATGGCCGGCAGATCGCGGAACACCTGCTGCCACTGGTCGATCGAGCGCAGGCGCTGGACCCGGGGTTCCATGTGGGTCGCGACGGCCTGCCCGGCGCGGTCCAGCACCGGGGTCGCGGCCTCGTCGGGGGCGCGCACGGTGATGTGCGACTGGGTCGACAGGGTGCGTTCGGCCAGGCTGCCCTGGAGGCCGTTCATCAGGGCAGTGATGAAGATGATGACCGCCACGCCGACCGTGGTGCCGGCGACGATCAGGGCGGTCTGCATGCGGCCCTCGCGCAGGAAGCGCAGGGCCAGCACCCATTCAAACGGCACCGGCGCGCACCTTCTGGCCCTCGACCACGGCGGCCGCGGCCGGGATCACTGCCTCGCCCTCGGCCAGGCCCGCGGCCACCTCGACCACGCCGTTGCCGGCCAGGCCGAGCCGGACCGGGCGGCGGACGGCGCGGCCGTGCTCGATCACCATCACCCAGGGCTGCCCGGCCTGGTCGCGCACGGCGTCGCCAGGCAGGGTCAGGGCACTGGCGCGATGGCCGACCCGTATCTCCACCGACACGGTCATGTCCGGCTTGGCGAAGGGCGGCGGCGCGGCCACCCTGAGCTTGATCTCGACCGAGCCCTTCTGGGCATCCACGGCCGGGGCGATGCGGAATATGACGGCCTCGAACGGCCGCGCCGGATAGGCGTCGGCCAGCACGGCGGCCTGCTGGCCGAGGGCCAGGCGGCCGAGGTTCTTCTCGTCGACCTGGAGGACGATCTGGGTCTCGCCGTCGGCGGCCAGCTCGAACAGCACCTTGCCCTGGGTGACGATGTCGCCCGGCTCGACCAGCTTGCGCACCACCACGCTGGCGGCCGGCGCCCGGATCACGGTGTTGGCCTGCTTCGCCGCCGCCAGGGCCAGGGCGGCGCGGGCCTGGGCCTGGCGGGCGCTGGCCAGGCGTTCCTCGACGCCATCGGGATGGTTGCCGCGGGCCTGGGCCTGGGCCGCCTCGCGGGCGGCACGGGTGGCATCGAGGGCACGCCTGGCCTCGTCGAGACGGGACTGGTTGTAGAAGCCGGCCTCGACCAGACGTTGCACACGGGTGAACTCGTTGCCGGCCTGGACCAGGTTGGCGGCGGCCTGGGCCAGGGCCTGGTCGGCCACCGGCCGCGCCACCTCGCGCAACTGCGCCTGCCGCGCCGCGGACTCCTCCAGGGCACGCCGGGCCTGCTCGGCGGCGGCGCGCTGCTCGGCGTCGTCGATCCGGGCCAGCACCTGGCCGGCGACGACGCGGTCGCCCTCCTCCACCGTCACCTCGACCAGGTTGCCGACCATCTCGGCGCCCAGTTCGATGCGCTCCGGGGTGATGATGCGGCCGCTCGATATCACCGTCTCGGTGAGCGGCTGGCGCTTGGCCGCGACCACCGCGACGGTCTTGCCGGCGCCCAGGCTGTAGGCCAGGAAGCCTGCCGCCAGCAGGGCCGGCAGGAGCCACAACAGGGTGCGCGGGCGCGGCCTGGCCAATCTCACGCGGGGTCCATCCGAACCCAGACCTGGCCGTCTTCCAGCTTGACCGGATAGGTATGCAGGGGGCAGTCGGCCGGCTCGTTGAGCGGGCGGCCGTCCTCCAGGCTGAAGTAGCTGCCGTGCAGCGAGCACTTGATCGACTTGCCCTTGAGGCAGCCGAACCAGAGCGAATAGTCCTCGTGGCTGCACATTTCGTCGATGCAGTAATGGCCGCCCTCGGCATGGCACAGCAGCAGCTTCCTGCCGGCCACCTCGACCCGCTTCATCTGGCCCGGTTGCAGTTCGCCCGCCTCGGCGACCGCCTGCCAGGCCATCACTTCACCCGCGCCAGGGCCTTGCCGGAATTCAGCGCGGCACGCGCCATGTCGGCGCCTTCGAGCAAGGTACGGGCGCGGCCGAGGTGATGCAGGACCATCGCGGCAGTCAGTACCAGGGTGTCGTAGCTGGCGCCCTTGTTGCCGGCCAGCGCCGCCATACCGGCCTCGGCCGCCGCCTGCGCGGTGGCCTTGACGTCGACCATGATGGCGACCTCGTCGCCGGCCCGTTCCGACTTGGGCAGGTCGTCCGGTAGCGCTACCGCGCGCACGCTCTGCTGGATGCCGAGGGCGACCGGGTCAATGTCGAATTCGACCTCCTCGCCATGGTCCTGGTAGGCGGTGAACTTGCCGGCCTGGCGCAGGCTGGGCATCACGCCGCCCTCGACGCCGCGGATGATCAGGGCGGAGTCGAAGCCGGCGTGGCGGGCCAGTTGGGCATAGATGGGCGGATACGGCTTGTGCACGTAGCCGGTGACGAAGTGGCTGCGCTTGCGGCCGACGATGGGCTTGGCCTCGGTCTCCACCGTGGTCACCGCCTGGCGTTTGATCATGCGCTGGCGCAGGGGCAGCAGGGCATGCAATCCGGAACAAAATTGGGCCTGGTCGACATAGGACCAGCCCAGGGCCGGATCAGCCAGGCGGGCGGCGGCCTCGGCCGTGCTCAGGTCGACGTTGACGCCGGCGGCGCGCAGGACGTGGCGGGCAGTGACGCCATATTTCGGGCCGACCGCCTCGAGGCCGTGGTTGACCGCCGGCACGCCCAGTTCGGCCAGCAGCGCGGGCAAGAAGGGCGAAGCCGGCAGGCAGCGGTTGTAGCCGTCGTAGGGGTCGGCGATGTCGACTACGTCGTCAACCTCAGCGGTCACCCGGTCGGTGGAGTTCAGGATGGCGTCGAGGATGCCCTTGAACTCGTCCATGGTCTCGCGCTTCATGCGCAGGGCAATGAAGAAGATCGCCGCCTGAACCGGGTCAGCCGTGCCGTCCAGGATGGCCTGCATGCCGATGGTCGCCTCTTCTTGACTGATGCTCTTGGACAGCTCTGGGCCGGTGGCAATGCGCTGG
>JBAZLW010000276.1:0-3855 GCA_041650095.1 Hydrogenophilaceae bacterium
GGATCAGTGGCTGCCCGGCCACCATCTGCCGGGCCAGGGCCCCGGTCTCGACCACCTGGTCGCGGTAGCGCGGCGCCTTGCACCAGGTGTAGGCGTCCGCCTTGTCGGGCTGGGGCCGGGTCCGGCCCTCGGCGGGCGGCAGGGTGTCGCCCTCCAGCCAGGCATGGCTGACGTCCTCGCCGATGGCCGCGATATCCAGCGGCTGGACCGCGCCGTCCCAGAGGCCGGCCGGCCAGTAGCGCCCCTCCGGGGTGGCATAGGCGCCATAGCTGAGGAAGCGGTTGCTGGCCTGGCCCAGTTGCCCCAGGCCGAGATCGGCCGCCACGGCCAGGAATTCGCGCAGGTCGCCGCCACCCTGGCCGCGCCAGCGCTCCAGTTCGTCCAGGCTGGCCAGTCGCGCCACCGTTTCGAGGCGGTCGCCGAACAGGCGGGCCTCCAGGAAGCGGCGGAAGTTGCGTAGCACGGTGATGACCTGGAGCACGTCCGGCTGCGCCAGCGGCCGGGCGCTGCCGCCGGGGTGCAGGCTCTGGCTGTGCGGCCACTTGCCTGCCAGCACGCCCATCAGGTGCATGAAGTCGGCCCGCGCCGGCAGCACGTCGCGGGCCGCATCGCCCTGGATGGCGCGGAAACGCGCCGCCACCCGGTCGTACCAGGGCCGGCCGGCATAGGCCGCGCGGGCGAAGTCGGGCATGAAGAACAGGTAGAAATGGGTGAGGTGGTCGGCCAGGTTCTCGCAGGCGCCGATCAGGCACTCGGCCAGTTGGCCGTTGCGGGCCGGCATCGCACCGGACAGTTCGCGCAGGGCGCTGACCGCGGCGATGCTCTGCGAGACCGAACAGATGCCGCAGATGCGCGGCACGATGAACAGGGCGTCCGCCGGCACCCGGCCCGGCAGCATCTCCTCGAAACCGCGGTACAGGGAGGCGCTGATCCGGGCCGACTCGACCCGTTCGTCGACGATGTCCAGATGCACCTCCAGGTCGCCTTCGACCCGGTTGAACGGTCCGACGATGCGTTTCTCGACCTTCATTTCACGCCCGTCTTCACGGCCGGCGGCGTCACGATGTGGTCGGACACGGCGTTTTCCCGGACCCGCCTGGGCGTGGCCGACTTCGACAGGGCGGCCAGGGCGACGAACCAGGCCCGCGGCATGTCGGCGGGCAGGCCGATGGGAATGCCGGCCACCTTGGGGGTCTCGGCAAAGGGGTGGCCGGGCGACTCGAAGCGCGGCTCGGTGCAGCGGACGCAGGGATAGCCGCCGCGCAGGCAGGAACCGCTGCCGTTCCAGAGCCGGATGTTGCAGTCGGCATGGGCCTGGGTGCCCTTGCAGCCGAGGTTTTCCATCAGGCAGCCCTGGTCCGATGGCTTGCCGGCGCTGGCCTTGAACTCGTAGTACTCGTTGCGCGGACAACCATGGTGGACCAGGTGGTCGGCATACAGGCGGGGGCGCTGGAGGGCGTCCATCTCCGCCGCGCCGAAGCGGCCCATGGCGATCGCCTGCAGGGTGTCCAGCAGCCAGCCCGGGTGGATCGGACAACCGGCGACGTTGACCACCGGCAGCCCGGAGGCGGCGCGGAAATCCCGCCCGAGCAGGCCGCCGGGCGTGTCGCCGTCGTATTGCAGGCCGGTGGCGCCGCCCGGATTCGGACCCGAGGCGGTGATGCCGCCCCAGGCCGCGCAACTGCCCACCGCCAGGACCTGGCCAGCCCGCCCGGCCAGCTCGCGCACCCAGTCGACCATGGGCCGCCCGGTGCCGGCCAGGATGTGGAAACGGCCGCTGCCGTGCGGCCCGGTCATCAGGGAGCCCTCGATGCACAGCAGGTCGACCCGCTCGCGGCCCTCGGCACAGGCGGCCAGGATCGCCAAGGCCTCGTCGCCGGTCTCCTCGCTCAGGCTGGGATGCCAGAGCAGGCGGATGCCGGCGTCCGCGAAGCGGTCGAACAGGCCGGGCTGCTCGGCGTTGAGCAGGGACAGGGTGCAGCCGCCGCAGCCGCCGGACTGCAGCCAGAGCAAGTTGAGCGTCTCAGCCATCGCCCTCTTCCGCGGCCCGGGCCGGACGTCCGCGCCCGCGCACCGGCACGCTGACGCCGAGCCGACGCAGCTTGTTGCGCAGGCCCAGGCGCGACAGGCCCAGTTCATTGGCGGCGTGGGTGAGGTTGCCGGCATGCTTGCGCAGGGCATCGGACAATAGCCGGGCCTCGTGGACATCGAGCCGGCAGGGCGCCGTTTCCGCGTCGGCCGCGATCGATCCGCCGGGCGCCAGCGCCGACTGCTGCCGGATCGGCTGGGCCAGTACCGAGAGGTCGAGCAGGGGCCGGTCGGACAGGACCAGCATGCGCTGGATCTCGTTCTGCAGTTCGCGCACGTTGCCCGGCCAGGCATAGGCCATCATGCTTTGCAGCACCTCCGGGGCGAAGCCGTCGACCCGGCGGCCGAGGCTGGCGCTGACCTTGGCCAGGATGCTGCGGGCCAGCTCGGGGATATCCATGGGCCGCTCGCGCAGGGCCGGCACCCGGATCGGCACCGTCGCCAGGCGGTAGTAGAGGTCCTCGCGGAAGCGGCCGGCCTTCACCTCGTGTTCCAGGTGGCGGTTGGTGGCGGCGACCACGCGCACGTCCACCGACACCGTGCGGTTGCTGCCCAGCGGGCGGAACTCGCCTTCCTGCAAGACCCGCAGCAGCTTGACCTGGAAGGCCGCCGAGGTCTCGCCGATCTCGTCCAGGAACAGGGTGCCGCCGTGGGCCTGCTGGAACAGGCCGATGCGGTCCTCGCTGGCGCCGGTGTAGGCGCCCTTCTTGTGGCCGAACAGCTCGGATTCCAACAGGGTGTCGGGCAGGGCGCCGCAGTTCTCGACCACGAACGGCTGCTCGGCGCGGGCCCCGGCATAGTGCACGGCGCGCGCCAGCAGTTCCTTGCCGGTGCCGGATTCGCCTTCGAGCAGGATGGGCACGTCGTAGTGCGCCGCCCGTTCCACCATCTCGCAGACCGCCTGCAACGGACTGTTCGCGGCGCGCACGATGTTGCTCAGGTCGAAGGCCTGGCGCAGGCGCTTGCGGTTCGCGCCCACCTTTTCGCGCAGGTAGGGCTCGGCGGTACGCAATTCCAGGGTCAAGCGATGATTCTCCATCTGCAGGCGCTGCAGTTCCGCCGCCCGGCGCAGGGTCAGCAGCAACTGGTCCGGGTGCCAGGGCTTGAGCAGGTACTGGTAGATGCCGGCCTCGTTGATGCCGGCGATGATGTCCTCGCTGTCGGTGTAGCCGGAGATGATGATGCGCACCGTGTCCGGCCAGGTCTCGCGCACCTGGCGCAGGAAGACCACGCCGCTCATGCCCGGCATGCGCTGGTCGGTGAGGACGATGTGGACGCGCTCGTCCGCCATGATCGCCAGGGCCTCGGCCGCACCGGACGCGGTGAGGATGCGAAACTCCTCTTCGAGCGTGCGGCGCAGCGATTCCTGCGAACGCGGCTCGTCGTCAACGACCAGGATGGTCGACAACTCGGTCAAATGCAGTCTCCTCCATTATCCATGGTGCATTGACTGGCAGAATTTCCAGCAAGCAAGGCCGCGGGGACAATGCGACGGCTTCCTGCCGGACTGATGTATTTCTGTGCTTTTTACCCAACCGGCAGCATCGCCGCCCGGCTGCGAACCGGGCAATTCTATACCCATCAAGGCCTATCGATAACGGCCCGTCCTGCCGGGCAGGGCTCCTAGCATTTCCGGACCGGGTCGAGACGGGCCTCGATCTCGGCCGTCACCGCATCGCCCAGGCTGGCGTGCATGGCCAGCAGATCCGTCGACATGGCCTGCCAGCGCGCCAGGCCGGAGGCGGTGGCGTCCTCGAGGACCGCCGG
>JBAZLW010000277.1:0-3845 GCA_041650095.1 Hydrogenophilaceae bacterium
CCGGCCCATGGCGCCCTTGCTCACCACGGCGTCGTTGAAGGCGTACATGTGGAACATCAGGTCGCCATCGCGCTCGAGCGAGCAATCGAGCATGATGCGCGGCTCCTCGACATACTGGCCGGCCAGCATCTCGTCCAGGGTGGTCAGCATGGTGTCCACCGAGACGTCGGCCAGGAAGCCCAGGCGGCCCTGGTTGATGCCGATCAGCGGCACCTTGAAATCGACCAGGGAACGGGCGATCGCCAGCATGGTGCCGTCGCCGCCCATGACGATGGCGAGGTCGATGTCGTTGGCGATGTCCATCAACGGCGCGCAGGGCAGATCGGTCAGATGGCAGAACTCCGCGGTATACGTGGTCAACACCACTTCATGGCCGCGCTGGAGCAGGAAATTCGCCAGCCTCAGCATGTAACCGCTGATGCTGGTACTGTTGTGTTTGCCGACCAGGGCGATTTTCTTGAAAATTTGCGGCATAGGCGGAATTATAGTGACGACTTACCCGGCGAAATACGAATCGACATGTTAAACGAACGCGCCCGCATCCTGTTGAAAACCCTGGTCGAATGCTATATCGACGAGGGCCAGCCGGTCGGCTCGCGCACCCTGGCCAAGCAGACCGGGCTCAACCTGTCGCCGGCCTCGATCCGCAACATCATGTCCGACCTGGAGGACGGCGGCTACATCATCAGCCCGCACACCTCGGCCGGCCGCATCCCCACCGCCAAGGGCTACCGGCTGTTCGTCGACACCCTGCTGACGGTCAAGCCGCTGGCCCATCCCGACCTCAGCCAGATCGAGGCCAGGCTGGCGCCCAGCGATCCACAACGCCTGGTCACCTCGGCCTCCAGGCTGCTCTCGGACCTGACCCAGTTCGCCGGCGTGGTGGTGGTGCCGCACCGGCGCCGGCAGACCTTCCGCCAGATCGAGTTCATCCGGCTGTCGGAAAAACGCATCCTGCTGATCATCGTCACCCCCGAGGGCGAGGTGCAGAACCGCGTACTGGTCAGCGATCACTCCTACACCGACAGCCAGTTGACCGAGGCCGCCAATTTCTTCAACAGCCATTACGGCGGCCTGTCGTTCGAGGTGGCGCGGACCCGCCTGGTCAAGGAACTCATCGACCTGCAATCCGACATCAGCCGGCTCATGCAGGCCGCCGTCCAAGTCGGCAGCGAAACCCTGGGCCAGAGCGAATCCGATTACGTGATCAGCGGCGAAGTGAACCTGCTGCGCACCCCCGACCTGTCTGCCGACATGGAACGCCTGCGCCGGCTGTTCAACCTGTTCGAGCACAAGACCGACCTGATGCAGCTGCTCGACATGAGCGACAAGGCCGGCGGCGTCCAGCTCTACATCGGCGCCGAATCCGGCGTGTCGCCCCTGGACGAATGCAGCGTCATCGCCGCGCCCTACGAGGTGGATGGCCAGGTGGTCGGCACCCTGGGCGTGATCGGCCCTACCCGGATGGCCTACGAGCGGGTGATCCCGATCGTGGACATCACCGCGCGATTGCTGTCGAATGCGCTCTCCTACCACTGAGTGAGAGGCAAGGTTCAAGTCGCAAGGTTCAAGGAACACCCTCGGCTCTTGCGTCTTGCGTCTTGCCTCTTGAAAAAATGTCCGCCTTCCTGCCCGAACCGCCCTTCCGCCACGACCAGCCCGAGCGCATCGGCATCCTGCTGATCAACCTCGGCACCCCGGACGCCCCGACCGCCTCGGCCTTGCGCACCTACCTGAAGGAATTCCTGTCCGACCGGCGCGTGGTGGAGATTCCGCGCGCGCTTTGGTGGCCGATCCTGAACGGCATCATCCTGAACACCCGGCCGGCCAAGTCGGCGGCCAAGTACGCCAGTATCTGGCAGGCCGGCGGCTCGCCGTTGAAGGTACATACCGAACAACTGACCCGCCTGCTGGCAAGCGAGATGGCCGGCCGCACCAGCGTGCCCATGGTGGTCGACTACGCCATGCGCTACGGCCAGCCTTCGGTCGCGTCGGTCCTCGACACCATGAAGGCGAAAGGCTGCGACCGCCTGCTGGTCCTGCCCCTCTACCCCCAGTACGCCGCCAGCAGCACTGCCACGGCACTGGATGCGGTCTACCGGACCCTGCTGAAGACCCGGAACATGCCGGAGCTCCGCACCGTCCGGCATTACCACGACCATCCGGGCTACATCGCCGCACTCCGGCAAAGCGTCGAGGCCCACTGGACCGAGCATGGCCGCCCCGATGTCCTGCTCATGAGCTTCCATGGCGTGCCCAGACGCAGCCTGGAACTGGGCGATCCCTATCACTGCGAATGCCTGAAGACCGGCCGTCTGCTGGCCGAGGCGCTCGGCTTATCGCCCGAGCAATACCGGATCACATTCCAGTCCCGTTTCGGCAAGGCGGAATGGCTGAAACCCTATACCGCAGCAACCCTGGCCGAGCTGGGTCAAGGCAAGACCGGCCGGGTCGACGCGATTTGCCCCGGTTTCGCTGCCGATTGTCTGGAAACCCTGGAAGAGATCGCCATGGAAGGCAAGGCCACCTTCCTCAATGCCGGCGGTGGCGAATTCCACTACATCCCGGCCCTGAATACCCGGCCGGCCTGGCTGTCCACGCTGGCCGACCTAGTCCAGGCCCACTTGACCGGCTGGCTGCCCGAAAACTACAGCGCGGACGAGGAAATTCGGCGGGGCGAGGAGCGCTTGCATCGAGCCCAGGACCTGGGCCGTGCAACATAGCCGGAAGCCACGTCAATATTAGGGTTTCCTTGTTGATATATCCGGTTGAATATTTCAATATCCGCATTGATGCAAATCAAAAGCGCCCCATGAGGCGTTTTTATTTTGTTTCCGGTTGGCGGTGTACCGCCGTTTTTTCCAAGCTTGGAGGAGCAATATGAAAAAATCCCTCGCCGTAACCCTGCTGCTGGCAGGCGCGCTGGGCACCATCGCCTCGGCCCATGCCGATCCGCGCGCCCGTTTCATCGCTGCCAACTGCTCGTACTGCCATGGTCCCGATGGCAAGAGCCGTGGTGCCGTACCCAGCCTGGCCGGCCTCGAACCCGGTTACTTCGTCGCCCAGATGAAGGCTTTCAAGGACGGTTCCCGCCCCGGCACCGTGATGAAGAAGCACGCCAACGGCTACAACGAAGCCGAATACGAAATGATGGCCAAGTATTTCGCCGCCATCAAATAATCGCGATAGGAGAAAAAACATCATGACCATCAATCGTCGCGACTTTCTGAAAGCCTCCGCCGGTGCTGCCGGCGTCGCTGCCGTCGGCTCCCTGGCCGGTTGCGCCTCCATGGGCGGCAACGCTGCGCCCAAGGTCGTCGTCGTGGGCGCCGGTTTCGGCGGCTCCACCTTCGCCAAATACCTGAAGGCCTGGTATCCCAAGGCCATCGTCACGGTCATCGAGCCGAACGACCACTTCACCTCCTGCCCGTTCTCCAACACCGTGCTGGCCGGCATCAACACCATGGCCGACATCGAGTTGCCCTACGCCTACATCAGCAAGGTCGTCGATGCCTGGGTCAAGGACACCGTCACCGCCATCGACACCGGCAAGCAGACCGTCACCACCGCCGGCGGCAAGACCATCGCCTATGATCGCCTGGTCCTGGCCGGCGGTATCGAGCTGCTGTTCGACAAGGTGCAAGGCTACGACGCCGAGGCCCAGAAGACCGTCAAGCACGCCTGGAAGGCCAGCCGCGACCAGACCGGCGTCCTGCGCCAGCAACTGGAAGCCATGCCCGACGGCGGCACCTTCGTGATGTCGGTGCCCAAGTCCCCGTACCGCTGCCCCCCCGGCCCCTACGAGCGCGCCAGCATGGTCGCCAGCTACTTCAAGAAGTCCAAGC
>JBAZLW010000278.1:0-3841 GCA_041650095.1 Hydrogenophilaceae bacterium
CTCCGTGGCCACCCTGTTGCTACTCCTGCGCGCGGCGTTCCGGCGCGGCAATCGCGAGGCGCGCTGGCTGGTCGCCGCCATGGGCCTGGTGGTGGTCCTGGCCATGCACGACTGGCTGATCCACAGTCAGCATATCTGGAGCCGTCAGGCCGGCCACTGGCCGTTCAACGACATCTTCCTGCTCCATTACAGCGCGCCCCTGATCTTCCTGGCCATTGGCCTGATCATGACCGGCCGCTTCGTACGCGTGCTGAACGAGTTCGAGGCGCTCAACGACCAGTTGGAGGAACGGGTCGAGGCCAAGCAGGCCGAGTTGCGCGCCAGCTACACCCGCATGCGCGAGCTGGAGACCGATCAGGCGGTGGCCGAGGAGCGCGAACGCATCTACCGCGACCTGCACGACGACGTCGGCGCCAAGCTGCTTTCCCTGGTCTACCGCTCGGCCACCCCGGCGGACGCCGACCTCGCCCGTTCCGCCCTGCAGGATCTGCGCGACGTGGTGTCGCGCACCGGCGCCGACAGCTTCGAACTGGAAGAAGTCGTGGCCGACTGGCGCGCGGAATGCGAGAAGCGCCTGAGCGACGCCGGTATCGGCCTGGATTGGCGCCAGGCCGGCGACCTCGATGCCCTGCGCCTGAACCGGCCCCAGGCCCTCGAACTCGGCCGCATCCTGCGCGAGGCGGTCAGCAACGTGATCCGCCACGCCGGCGCCAACCGGGTCACGGTCAGTCTGGAGCGGTCGGACGGCCAGCTCAGTCTGGCCGTGCGCGACGACGGACGCGGCTGTCCCGGTGGCCCCGAGCAGCGCCTGGGCCGGGGCGTGCGCAACATGGAGGCGCGTGCCGCCCGCCTGGGCGGCAGCCTGCGCCGGGGCAGCCCGGCCGAGGGGGGATGCGAAGTGGCGGTGGCGGTGCCTTTGTGAGCGTCCGATTGCTCAGGCGGTGGTCCTGCGGCGTCTGGCAACATAGCCCAGCAGACCGAGCCCGGGCAGGATCATGGCGATCGACGGCGGCAGGGGAACGGCCGAGACATGCAGGTTGATGTTGTCGATCTGGGCGTACACCGAGCTGAAGATGATCTTTTCGAGGCCCTTGAAGCTGTCGTTGAAGATCAGCGTTTGCAGGGTGTTTGTGCTGCTGTCGAGTGTGAAATTCTGATTCACGTAACCGCCCGCGGCCGGGTATCCGTAGACACTGAAGTAGTTGCCCGCCCCTCCGGTATAGAAGGACGCCGCGTCCATGCTCACCAGATCGAAAGTGCCGCCGTCGACCCCTTCCAGCAGGAAGGCGCTGCCGTAGCCGGTGACGACCCCTGAATAGACGCCCGGGGAGCCGGTCCAGTTGGCGTTCTTGTCGGTGGTGGCATAGATGGTGCCGCCCCCGTAGGTAAAGGATACCCCGGAGCGGGTGGTCAGGCTGAAGCCGTCCTCGACATAGGGCTGAGCGACCGTGACAAAGGGATTGGTGGTCGTCGTGGCCAGGGAATTGAAGTCGATCACCGAGGCATCGGCCTGGCCGGACAGTGTGGCAAGGATCGTGCAGAAAAGGCGCGCGGGGAAATGGGCTAAGTTCATGTCGTTTTCTCCGGCTGGGATTTTCTGTGCTCGGGCGATGCCATTCAGAAGGTCGGCATGCCCGATTCGCCGGACAAAGCGGCGCTTGCGGCCGGTGCCGCTTCCACGCCGATGCCGTCGCTGGCCTCGCGGAAACGGGCGATGAGCATGCGGTTGGCGGCCGCCAGTTCGGCGCCGGCGACCCGCTCGAACAGGACCGGGTCGGCCTCGATGCTGTATTCCTCGTGCTTGCCGCTCACTCCCAGGGTCAGCGCCAGGACCGGGGCGAGGGCGTTGCCGACCTTGTTGAGGCCGCTGGTGGTGTCTTCCATGCCCTTGGCCGAAATGGCGTCGGCCACGCGCACGTCCTGCTTCAGGTAGACCGCGCTGTCGCCTTCCTCTGTGAAGTCGCGCACCTTCTTGCCGAAGAAGCGCTTGCCGCCGAACATCTTGAAGTCGTTCTCGGAATGCCCGGCGCTGCGGAACACCAAGCGCGATTCCTCGGTGACGGTGAGGCCGGGCTTGATCTCGGTCGACGACATCAGGCTGACCGCGGCGCCGATCAGGCCACCGGCCGCCGCCGCCGAGGCGCGCACCCGGGCCGGGCTGACCGTGAGCAGGACCTTCAGGCAGGGCGCGCCGTACTTTTTGGCCAGGGCCAGTTCGGCCTTGGGAATCTCCCTCTGCATGTCGGCGAAGCCGGTCGCCAGGCCGCTGCCGAAGCCCTGGCGGTCCTTGTCGGTGCGCCGGAGCAGGGCGTAGACACGGCCGCCGCTGGGGGCGAAGAAACGGGAGATGCTGTCCTTGGTCTCCAGGGTCTCGCCCGAGGCCTTGCCGACCCGCAGTACCGGCTCGTATTCCGGTTCGGCAGCCAGCTTGTCGGGGCCGATCACCTCGATGCCCTTGGCGGTCATGTCCTGGACGAAGGCGGCATAGGCCTGGTCGGTGATCTTCTGCATCAGGGCGTCGTCGAGGCCCTTCAGGTAGACATGGGCGGTGCTGGAGGCGCTGACATGATTGCCGCCGCCCAGGTAGCGGCCGTCCGAGGCGGACGACTCGGCGCGGACCTGGAATTCGACCCGGAACTGCGGCACCACGACCCGGCGCACGTCCTTGAGCCTGGCGCCGCCGTCGACCTCGACGTAGGCGGTCATCTGGGCTTCGGGCGCGGCCTTGAGGTCGAAGTACGACAGTTCGTCGGCGGCCTGCGCCGGCAGGGCCAGGGCCAGGCAGAGAAGGGCGAGGGCGGTGCGGGTCATGGCGGTTCTCCTTGTCGTACGGTCAGAAGCGGTGTTTCCAGCTCACGCTGCCGAGCCAGGCGGTATCGCCGCCGGTGGTGGCATGCAGGGAGGCGCTGAGCATGGATTCCCGGTCGATGCGGTGGTCAGCCTCGATGCCGAAGCGGGCCTGGTTGCGCGTGGCCTCCGGTGCCGCGACGGTCTGGACGCCGATGCCGGCGCCGCCGTCGAAGCTGATGGCGCTGTCGGAATCGAAGCGGTGGATGGCCTCGACCGACAGACGCAGGTCGGTGTCGACCGAGAGCTGGGTGCGCGCGCCCAGGCCCAGGCGCAGTTCCCGGCTGGTCTGGCTGGCGTCGGCGTAGGTCACCGGGAAGGCGCCGCCGGTTTCGGCGTAGCCGTCGACATGGCCGCGGCCGTGGCTGTAGGCGGCGAAGGGCGACAGGCTGAAGCGGCCCAGGCTGGCGGCGTCGAGCCAGTCCAGGCGGGCGCGCAGGGCCCAGGCGCGGACATCGGTGTCGCCGCGGGCGGTCTCGACCGTGGCGCCGTTCAGGTAGTTGCGCCGGATGTCGGCCTCCCAGCCGCCGTAGAAGCCGGCCAGACTGGCCAGCAAATGTTCATTCATGCGGTAGTCGGCTTCCAGGTAGAGGTGGCGGCCGTCGTAGTCGGTTTCTCCGCCCAGGGCCAGGTCGTCGCCGATGTGGCTGACGCCCAGGCCGGCGCCCAGGCGCCAGGCGCCGAAGTCGCCGCAGACGCCGAACTCGGCCAGGCCCTGGCGGCGGTCGTCGGCGCCGCCGAGGTCGCCGGTCGCCCACAGGCAGCCGCCGGCGGGCAGGCCGTTGTCGGCCAGGGGCCGGTGGTGGGCGCCGAAGAAGGTCATGCGGGCGATCTCGCCGGGCAGGCCCAGGGTGCGGGCGACGCTGGCCATGGTGGCCATGAAGTCGTCCAGGCCGATGACGCCGGTACCGCCGCCTCCCGTGTCACCACCTCCCGTGTCACCACCTCCCGTGTCACCACCTCCCGTGTCGCCGCCTCCCGTGTCGCCGCCGCC
>JBAZLW010000279.1:0-3841 GCA_041650095.1 Hydrogenophilaceae bacterium
GACAAGGAACCCCTGTTCGACACCGTCGACACCGTGGTCGACACCCTGCGCATCTATGCCGACATGCTGGCCGGCCTCTCGGTCAAGAAAGACGGCGTGCGCACCAACAACATGCGCGCCGCCCTGACCCAGGGCTATGCCACCGCGACCGACCTGGCCGACTACCTGGTCAAGAAGGGCCTGCCCTTCCGCGACGCCCACGGCGCCGTCGCCAAGGCCGTACGCATCGCCGAGACCACCGGCCGCGACCTGCCGCAGTTGTCCCTCGACGAACTGCGCGAATTCTCGCCGCTGATCGGTGAAGACGTGTTCGAGGTACTCACCGTGGAAGGCTCCCTGGCCAGCCGCAACCACATCGGCGGCACCGCACCGGAGCAGGTGCGCGCCGCGATCAGGCGGGCGCGCGAACGGCTCTGAGATTTTCTCTTCCCTCGCCCCTTGAGGGACCAGCCCGCAGGGCGCAGGACGCAACGAAGTTGCGGTCCCGAGCAAAGCGAGGGATGGGCCACGGGCCCACAGAAGGGATGGGGGTGAGGGGAGAAGGTTAAACGCGGTTTCGCTTTTAACCGGCCGGATACATCTTGCCGAGCAGGTCGCGCAAGGCCAGGTGGCGCGCCTTCAGGTCGCTCGCCAGATGGGTGGCGATGACGTGCTGGAAGTGGCAGCCGATCGCCGAGTTGGGCTGATACAGCAGCAGGAAGGCGGACAGCGGCAGGCTGGCCACCTTCACGTCGCCCTCGGCGGCATAGTTGGCCATCACCGGCTTGCTGTCGACCAGCGACAGGCCGCCGAAGAATTCGCCCGGCTTCAGCTTGCGCACGTTGTAGTACTGCTGCGAACGACCGTAGTAGCCGACCTTCACCACGCCTTCGAGCAGCAGATAGAAGGCGCGCGCCGGTTTGTCCTGGTACAGGAAGACATGGCCCTCCGGGTAGTCCTCGACCTTCATCGCGCTGGCGATATGGTCGAGATCCTCGTCGGTCATGAAGGCGAAACCGGGCAGGGTGCTCAGGTATCTCTTCAGCAGCATCAGCGTATCCCCGTCAGTTTGCGGATGAAATCCAGCACGCCGCCATGATGGAGCGGTTGCTGGTCGATTGGTATCGACAGGTCGCCCAGCATCAGCAGGCGGCCCTCGGGGTCGAGCACCGGATCGTTCACGGTGGCACGCAGGCGCTGGACCTGCATGGCGATCAGCAGATGGGTCAGCCGGCAGGCCACTTCGGCCTGGCCCTTGACCAGATCGGTATAGGCCGCGAACGGCAACCGCAGCAACGTACTCGTCTGCACCGCCGTGACCGTCGAGCAGGCCGTGTCGCAGCGCGTGTAATAGGCCACCTCGCCGACCCAGTTGCCGGCCTCGATCTCGCCCAGCCGGATGGCGTGTGCGCCGAGCTCGACATGCACTTCCAGACGGCCCGAAAGCACCAGGTACATCGAGTCGGTCGGCTCGCTGTCCTTCAACAGCACCTGTCCGGCGCCGATCGCCAACGGCTGGGCGCGGTCGAGCAGCGGTTCCAGGTCGTCGGTGCCCAGAAGATCGGCCAGGAGTTCCCGATATTCGCCCCAGATGTCTTCGCTCATGAGGGCTCCCCGTCCAGTTCGACAGTCCGGCCGGCCTGGCTCGACGCCATGGCCGACAGGCTGGCGTACAACTCGCCGCCGCCGCGGGTATCGTGCCAGGCGCCGTCCTGCCAGCGATAGTGGAAACCGCCGCTCTTGGCGGCGACCCAGATCTCGCGCATCGGAGTCTGACGATTGATGATGATCTTGGAGCCGTTGTCGAACTCGATCTCCAGGATGCCACCCGAGGCCAGTTCGTAATCCAGATCCGCCGCTTCGAGGTCGTGTTCCAGCTTGTGGAACAAGGCATCGGTCGCCTGGATGTATTCGCTTTCGGTCATTCGTCTTCCTCGCGCGTGATAGACTTTCCTGCATCCATTTTAGCCACATTCACCATGCGTCTGATCGCCGCCTTGCTCATCGCCATCCCCCTGCTCGCCGGTTGCGGCAAGAAGGGCGCGCTCTACCTGCCCGACCAGGGCCAGCCCACCTCCACCCAGCAAAGCACGAAATGAATCCGTTCACCCGCCGCGACGGCCTGCTCCATTGCGAGGACGTGGCCCTGGATGCCATCGCCCGCGAATTCTCCACGCCCTGTTATGTCTATTCCAGCGCCGCGCTGACCGAGGCCTACCGCGCCTACGACGAGGCCTTTGCCGCGCACGAGCATCTGATCTGCTATGCGGTGAAGGCCAACTCCAGCCTGGCCATACTCAACCTGTTCGCCCGGCTCGGCGCCGGCTTCGACATCGTCTCCGGCGGCGAGCTGGCGCGCGTCCTGGCGGCCGGCGGCGACCCCGGCAAGGTGGTGTTCTCCGGGGTCGGCAAAACCACTGCGGAAATGGCAGCCGCATTGAATGCCGGCATCCACTGCTTCAACGTCGAATCGGAAAGCGAACTCACTCGCCTGAACGCGGTGGCCGGGCAACTCGGCAAGACCGCGCCGGTGAGCTTCCGGGTCAACCCCGACGTCGATGCCAAGACCCATCCCTACATCGCCACCGGCCTGAAGGAAAACAAGTTCGGCATCGCCTACGAAGATGCGCCGAAGCTGTATCGCGAAGCGGCCGGAATGGCCCACCTGCGTGTGGTCGGCGTCGACTGTCACATCGGTTCGCAACTGACCGAATCGGCGCCCTTCGCGGAGGCGCTCGACAAGGTGCTCGACCTGGTCGACCGCCTCGCCGCCGACGGCATCGCGCTGCAGCATATCGACCTCGGCGGCGGGCTCGGCGTGCGCTATCAGAATGAGACGCCGCCAGCGATGTCGGAGTACGCCGCGGTGCTGTTGTCGCGACTCGCCGGACGCACGCAAAAACTCATCCTGGAACCGGGCCGCTCGCTGGTCGCCAATGCCGGCCTGTTGCTGACCAGGGTGGAATATCTCAAGCATGGCGAGACCAAGGACTTCGCCGTCGTCGACGCAGCGATGAACGACCTCATGCGACCCTCGCTCTACGATGCCTGGCACGATGTCCAAGCGGTGCGTGAGCGCGCGGGTGAAAAGCGTCGCTATGACATCGTCGGACCGGTGTGCGAAAGCGGCGATTTCCTGGCTCGCGAACGCGACCTGTCATTGGCCGAGAACGACCTGCTGGCCTTGCTTTCAGCGGGTGCCTACGGCATGAGCATGAGCTCGAACTACAACACCCGGCCGCGCGCAGCGGAGGTATTGGTGAGTGGCGAAAAGGCCGTGCTGACGCGTCGTCGTGAGCGCGTGGAAGCACTGTTCAGCGATGAAATCGTTCCGCACTGACAACAGGCGAAAATAACTTTTATAAAAAAGCCTCGACACCCTTGCAGCATTAAGTTTTTTTTGCTCTAGAATGACGTTCAACACGCGGTATAGCGTGGAACCGATTGAGGCATAAGGCTTTCCGGCCTTCCCAAACCAAAGGAGTGAGACATGCCCGCTGCTAAATCCACCGCCAAGTCCACAACCAAGGCAAAAGCTGCTGCCAAGCCCGCCACGGCGGAAGCTGCCGCCAAGCCCGCCGTTGCCGCTGTTAAACCCGCCGCTGTGAAGAAAGCCGCCGCACCCAAGGCTGCTGCCGCCAAGCCCGCTGCTGCGAAGAAAGCCGCTGCGCCCAAGGCTGCCGCCACCAAGGCCGCTGCGCCCAAGGCTGCCGCCGCCAAACCCGTTGCTGCGAAGAAAGCCGCTGCGCCCAAGGCTGCCGCCGCCAAGCCCGCTGCTGCGAAGAAGGCCGCTGCGCCCAAGGCTGCTGCCGCCAAACCCGCTGCTGCGAAGAAGGCCGCTGCGCCAAAGGCTGCTGCCGCC
>JBAZLW010000280.1:0-3824 GCA_041650095.1 Hydrogenophilaceae bacterium
CACATCCAGGGAGCCGGTGCCCAGCTTGTACGGGGTGTCATGGCGACCAAGAACGAAGACACCGAAGTCGCCGGCCAGGCCGACGAAGGTGTTACGCAGGGCGGTACGACCAACGGGGCCGCCGCTGTAATAGATGTTGCCCAGGTTTTCGTTGGTGGTGGCGTTCAGTTGGGACTCGATCTGCCAGATGGCCTTCAGACCACCGCCCAGATCCTCGGAACCCTTGAAGCCGAGGCGGGAAACACGGTCAACCACGGCGACATCGACGCCATCGGCGTCGGTATCTTCGATGGCGAAGCTCATGATGCCGTAGACATCAACGTTGGCGGAAGCGGCAAAAGCAGCGGGGGCGGCGAATACGCCGGCAACTGCCAGGGCGATCAGGGATTTCTTCATTGTGAACTCCTTAGTACAGGTTAGTAAATCTTGCTTTCGCGGAGGAGAGCCTGCTGGTTTGCCGGTCTGCCCCCGCCTCGCTTCACGCTTCGCCTGAGCGTTACCGTTCAGGTTGGCTTGCAGCGAGTGGGCGGAAACAACCTCTCGCGCGAGAAGTTGAACGTATTGTGGCAATACCGGAGCGCCAGACCAAACCATTCCCCTTATTTCGGATAGGCCGGTTGATTTATGTGTGGCGGGATTGCAACAGGCTGGAGCGGCTATCTGGCCAAGGTTGCACGCGACTGAGATTGCGACGATCAAGTGCTCGACGGCCGGATGGCGTTATACTTGTATAACAATAATTGCCTGATGGAGCTGTCATGCTTGCCATACGTCTGCCCGAAGCCATAGAAAACCGCCTCAACGCACTCGCGCACGAGACTGGACGTGCCAAGTCCACCTTGGCGCGCGAGGCGATCATGGAATATATCGACGACCTTGAGGACTACTACCTCGCGGAGTCGCGCGCCCGCATGAATCGCAAGGCCATACCTCTGGCTGAGGTGGAGCGAGAACTTGGCCTTTGAGATCGAGTTCGATCCGGAGGCTGTCAAGGATTTGAAGAGGTTGGATCGGCCGATCCAGCAACGCCTGATCGGTTTCCTGAAAACGCGCGTTGCCACCCTGGACAATCCCAGGGATATCGGCGAAGCCTTGGCGGGGGCTCGGCTTGGCAGCTACTGGAAGTATCGCGTGGGTGACTGGCGGATCATCTGCGACATCCAGGACTGCCGCATCGTTATCCGTGTATTGAGGGTGGGTAACCGGCGCGAGATATATCGGTAATCACAGGTTTTGTCGTTTCCGTGGCTGCGGGAACCCAGGACGCTGGTGTGAAGATCGCCGACATCTCCAACGTCGTTCCCGCGCAGGCGGGAACCCATTGTTCTATTCCAGCCTCTGGATTCCCGCGTTCGCGGGAATGACGAATAAGTACATCCCTAAGCGAAAAACCGATTCAGTTCCGCGCCTGGGTCGTCTGCGCGCATGAAGGCCTCGCCGACGAGGAAGGTGTGGACGTCGTGGCGGCGCATCAGGGCGACGTCGGCAGGGGCCAGGATGCCGCTCTCGGTGACCACGATGCGCTCGGGACCGATCCTCGGCAGCAGATCGAGCGTGGTTTCCAGCCGGGTCTCGAAAGTGCGCAGGTTGCGGTTGTTGATGCCCATGAGCGGGGTCTTCAGTTGCAGGGCCTGGTCGAGTTCGTCGCCGTCGTGCGATTCCACCAGCACGGCCATGCCGAGTTCCATGGCGACGGCCTCCAGTTCGAGCATGCGGGCGATATCGAAACGTGCTCCCTCACCCCCAGCCCCTCTGTGGGCCTGCGGCCCATCCCTCGCTTCACTCGGGACCGCAACTGCGTTGCGTCCTGCGCCCTGCGGGCTGGTCCCGGAGGGCGAGGGGAGTAAAAAGGCGGCGACGATGAGCAGGATGCAGTCGGCGCCCATGGCACGGGCCTCGTAGACCTGGTAGGGGTCGATCATGAAGTCCTTGCGCAGCACCGGCAGGGCGCAGGCGGCACGGGCTTCTTTGAGATAGGCCTCGCTGCCCTGAAAGAACTGGCGGTCAGTCAGCACGGACAGGCAGGCGGCGCCGCCCCGTTGGTAGCTGGCGGCGATCTCGGCCGGGCGGAAGTCGGCCCGGATGACGCCCTTGCTCGGGCTGGCCTTCTTGATCTCGGCGATCACGGCGGATTGTCCTGCGGCGATCCTGGCGTGGAGGGCGCCGACGAAGTCGCGCGGGGCGGGTTGGCCGGCGGCGGCCGCGCGGACGGCGGCCAGGGGCAGGGCGGTCTGGGCGGCGGCGACTTCTTCGGCCTTGACGGCGAGTATCTTGTTCAGGATGTCGGACATGTCGTTCTCGATGGTTTGTGTCGTCATTGCGAGCGAAGCGCGGCAATCCATCGGGTTCGTGAGGCTGGGAGGCCCTGGATCGCCACGTCGCTTCGCTCCTCGCGATGACGATGCGGTTTGCTAGGTTTCTTCAATTCTCACCCGCGGCGCCAGGGCCGTGAGCAGTTCATAGGAGATGGTCCCGGCGGCGTCGGCGACGGCTTCCACCGGCACGGAGTCGCCCCACAGGGTGACCGGGCTGCCGACGTGAGCGTTGCCGATATCGGTCAGGTCGACGTGCATCATGTCCATCGATACCCGGCCCAGGGTCCGGCTTGGCCGGCCTTCGACACTGACCGGGGTGCCGGTGACGGCGTGGCGCGGGTAGCCGTCGGCATAGCCGCAGGCGACCACGCCGACCCGCATGTCGCGCTCGGCGCTGTACAGGTGGCCGTAGCCGATGCCTTCGCCCTTGCGCACCGATTGCACGGCGATCAGGCGGCTCTCCAGGTGCATGGCCGGCAGCAGGCCGAGGTCGGCGCCGGTCTGGCCGACAAACGGCGAGGCGCCGTAGAGCATGATGCCGGGCCGCGCCCAGTTGCCGGCGGCCTCGGGGCCGAGGCCGACAGCCTCCGGGTAGCGTAGCAGGGCGGCCGAGTTGGCCAGGCTGGCCGGGTGGCGCAGGCTCAGTGCAGCGTCATTGAATATGGCGAGCTGGTCCGCGACCCCGATCGCCGGTTCGTCGGCGCGGGCGAAATGGCTCATCAGGGTGATGCTGCCGACCTGGGGCAGGGTCTTCAGGCGTTCCAGTGCCGCCAGCCAGGCCTTGCGCGGCAGGCCCAGGCGATGCATGCCGGTGTCCAGCTTGAGGAAGCAGTCGATCCGGTGTTCGGTGCGGGCGCGCGCCAGGGCGTCGATCTGGTCCTCCCGGTGGATGACCGGGATGAGCCGCCGACGGGCGATCTCCGGGATCTCGTCGGGATGGAAGAAGCCTTCCAGCAGGACGATGGGATGGGTAAAGCCCTGGGCGCGCAGGGTGGCCGCCTCGTCCAGGCTGAGCACCGCGAAGCCGTCGGCGGCCCGCAGTGCGCGGCCGACCCGGGCCAGGCCATGGCCGTAGCCGTTGGCCTTGACCACCGCGAGCACCCGGCTGCTGCCGGCCAGCCGTTTCGCGACCATCAGGTTATGCGACAGCGCGGCGGAGTCGATGCGGGCGACGAGGGGGCGCATGAGGTATTGTCATTCCCGCGCAGGCGGGAATCCAGTTGAATGGGCTGGATTCCCGCCTGCGCGGGAATGACGGAAAGAGGACTCACGTTTCGTCACCTTAATGGTCTCCACCGTAGCCCTGCCCGCCCGAGGCCCAGCTCTCGAACTTGGTGTACTCGCCCAGGAAGGTCAGCCGGACCATGCCGATGGGGCCGTTGCGCTGCTTGCCGATGATGATCTCGGCGGTGCCCTTGTCCGGGCTGTCCGGGTTGTAGACCTCGTCCCGATAGATGAACAGGATGACGTCGGCGTCCTGCTCGATGGCGCCCGATTCCCTCAGGTCCG
>JBAZLW010000281.1:0-3807 GCA_041650095.1 Hydrogenophilaceae bacterium
TTGGCCTGCAGGTAGGCCAGCTGGCCGCAGGCGTATTCGGTCTGCGGCCCCCACCAGCCGTCCAGGTCGCCGGTCTGCAGGCCGGCGTCCAGGCACAGAGCCTGCAGGCACAGCACCTCGCGGCGGCCGGCCGGCCAGTCGTGCCAGTCGGTCTTGGTGGCTGGATCGAGCAGTTCGAGGGCGGCGTCGATGGCGGTGCGGGTCTCGGCGCACATCAGGCCGTCGGTCGCGCCGGGATCGGAACCCTTGGCCAGCAGTTGGGCTTGCAGGGTGCGGATGGCTGTCTTGTTCATGTCGGGGCTCCGTTATTTGAAAACCTTGAAACGCCGCGCCGTCCGGGTGCCGAAGATCTGCGGCGACTGCGGCAGGCGCGCCGAGGGCAGGTAGGCGCGAATGGCGTTGAACCAGGCCTCGTAGGTGGCCGGCTTGGCGTCGCGCAGGGCCTTGAGGGCATAGAAGGTGAAGGCACCGTTGGGCCGGCCATGGAAGCTGGTATCCCAGCTGTATTCGGTGTCCAGGCAGCCGGCCAGGAGCAGGTCGCCGCCGCTGCGAGTAAAGCCGCCGCGCGGGGCCAGTGCGCGCAGGCTGGCGGCGGGCAGTTGGTCCACCGTCATCCAGTCCTGCGGCGGCATGAAGCGCACCTTGGGCATGCCGGGGTCGAGATCGACCTCCTGGCCGCGCGTCACCGACCCGGAATGACAGCTGTCCGAGATCAGGACGATGCGGACCCCGGCGGCGCGGCGGGTCAACAGGGCATGGATGTCGTCGTCGAGCAACGGGCCCTTGCTGGCGATGTCGTACGGGCAGAGTCCTTCGTCGCGCCCATCCGGCTCGTCGCCGCTGCTGTCCGGCACCCAGGTGCCGTGGCCGGAATAGGTGATGATCAGGGAATCGCCCTTGGCGGCCTCGTCGATCATGCCGCCGATCGCCTTGAGCATGGCCGCACGCTTGGCCTGGCCGTCGATCAGCTGGCTGACCGAGAAACCGCGAGCGTCCAGTTCTCCGGCCCAGTCGGCGGCGTCGTTGACGCAACCGGAGAGGTCGTTGCTGGTGCCTGGATAATCGTTGATGCCGATGCAGAGTGCCTTCTTGGTCGCCATGTCGTCCTCCTTGGTTTCGCGTCGTCCGATACAACTCGTTCAGGGTGGCGGCGCGCTGGCCGCGCGCACCGCCATGGCCGGATCGGCGAAATGCAGGTCGCCCAGTTCGGGCGGCGGCATGACGCCGTTCTCCAGCGGGTGGATCTCCATGGTGTCCTTCTTGCCTTCGGCCAGGGCGCGGCGCCATTCCCATTCGACCCATTGCGACTGCGCCGCCGGCGTCGACCAGAACAGCATGAACAGATCGCGCCGGTGGATTTCCTCGGCCAGGCGGGATTCCCAATGCTGGCCCGGGTGCAGCGACAGGCAATCGAGGAAGATGTCCATGCCGGTGTCGATCTGCAGCGCGGCGACGCGGTCGAGCACGCGCTGGCGGTCCTGGCTGGAATAGGAGGCGAAGGCGGTCCGGGCCGCTTCGGCCTGTGCCACCCGGGTCGCCGCACTGCCCGCGCCGGCCGCGATCTCCAGATCGAGGCGCAGACGCGCGACGGTAAAGCCGTCGATGACGACGTCGAACTTGAGCACGACGGTGTCCGCCCCGGCGTCATCCGGCACGGCGACATCGAAGTTGAGCACCACACGCTCACCCTGCCAGACCATGTCCTGCACCGGCGGATCGACCGTCAGCCCCTTGGCGGACAGGCTGACCTGCACTCTGGTGCCGTTCTTCCAGACATATTGGCCAAGGCCGAGGTGCGAGGTAGAGCGCGGGCTGAGCTTGTGCAGCAGCTCGGCGACCTCGACCTCGTCGTCGGGCGGGTAGGCGACGAAGCGGGCGGTGAATTCGCCGCCCGGGCGGCAGGCGGCCGGCGCGGCGGCACCCAGCCGCACCGGGCTGGCTTGTTCAGGGATGGCGCCCACCATGCGCGGCACCTCGCGTTCAGCCGGCTTGGCATGTTTGACATGGCGGTCCGGCGGTTCCACCCATGCCGGTTTTTCCGGCGGAACCCCGGCCACTCTACCGGCACGTTCGGACAACGGCTTGGCGTGGTGGTGCGACGGCTCACTGGCAAGGCCCGCCGCTTCCAGATCTTCCAGGGATATGGCCGCCCCGGCGTCGGCGCATTCCGGCAGTTCGAAGGTGTCGGCGTATTGAACCTCGCCATCCATCGACAGCGTGTTGCAGTAACCGGCAAAGGCGTCGTCATCGCCCCTAAGGCCCTCTTCCGGTGCCGCCAGGGCTGCCCGGACCTGTCGCAGGCTGGCCATGGCAGCGGCGCACCATTCCGGGTTTGGCCCATCCAGGCCATCTCGTTGCAGCGCGACCTCGATACGTTCCAGCAGTTCGGCGGGAATTTCGTCTGTGCGGGTCGCCAACTGCTCGACCAGTTCCCGCAGCATGGCCATGAGATCGGTACATTCAACTCCCGGCATGCCCTGCCCCAGCCAGCCCAGGGCAGCGGCCAAGCGTTCCAGTGCCTTTGCGACCTCCTGCCTGGCCTCCATCCGGACACTCCCCCGATGTCAGTTTTTTCATATATTAGTTCAACAATACTTGTTCTGATTGGGATTAGCAGAAACTCGGGGGCCCGGTTGACCCTGAACATCCGACCCCATGGCTCGGCAACTCGAGCCCGGTTCACCTACAATGCCGGGTATTCCTTATTGTCAGCCGACCATGTCCAGCACCGTTTCCTCCGCACCGCGCAAGATCCTAGTCACCTCCGCCCTGCCCTACGCCAACGGCAGCATCCACCTGGGCCACCTGGTCGAATACATCCAGACCGACATCTGGGTGCGCTTCCAGAAGATGCAGGGCAACGAGTGCTGGTACTGCTGCGCCGACGACACCCACGGCACGCCGATCATGCTGCGCGCCGAGAAGGAGGGCATCACGCCGGAGCAGCTGATCGACCGGGTCTGGCATGAGCACAAGCGCGACTTCGACGGCTTCCACGTCGAGTTCGACAATTTCTACTCGACCAACTCTCCGGAAACCCGGCATTACGCCGACACCATCTACACCCGCCTGAAGGATGCCGGCCTGATCGAGGTGCGCGCCATCGAGCAGTTCTACGACCCCGAGAAGGCGATGTTCCTGCCCGACCGCTTCATCAAGGGCGAGTGCCCGAAGTGCCACGCCAAGGACCAGTACGGCGACAACTGCGAGGCCTGCGGCGCCACCTACCAGCCCACCGAGCTGATCGACCCCTATTCCGCCGTGTCCGGCGCCAAGCCGGTCCGGAAGACCTCGGACCACTACTTCTTCAAGCTGTCCGACCCGCGCTGTGCCGATTTCCTCAAGGACTGGATCGTGCCGCCCAACGTCCAGGCCGAGGCCGGCAACAAACTCAATGAATGGCTGTCGGGCGGCCTGTCCGACTGGGACATCTCGCGCGATGCGCCCTATTTCGGCTTCGAGATCCCCGACGCGCCGGGCAAGTACTACTACGTCTGGCTGGACGCCCCGATCGGCTACATGGGCAGCTTCCGGAACCTGTGCGACCGCAACGGCCTGAACTTCGACGAATTCTGGAAGCCCGACTCCACGGCCGAGATCTACCACTTCATCGGCAAGGACATACTCTACTTCCACGCCCTGTTCTGGCCCGCCGAGCTGCACCACGCCGGCTTCCGCACCCCGTCCGGGGTGTTCTGCCACGGCTTCCTCACCGTCAACGGCAGCAAGATGTCGAAGTCGCGCGGCACCTTCATCACCGCCGGGAGCTACCTCAACCACCTCAACCCGGAATGGCTGCGCTACTAC
>JBAZLW010000282.1:0-3806 GCA_041650095.1 Hydrogenophilaceae bacterium
CGGCTACCTCTCGGCGCGCTCCTGAGCCGCATCGTAGAGTGACGGCGTGACCCTGGCCGAGGCCAGGTACTCGCGCAGGTGCTTGATCTCCTGCCGGCTGCACACGTTGCTGTGATGGGGGCGGTGCAGTACCCCTTCGACGCCGTTCAGGACCACCTTGAAGCGGGCACCCTGGATCGGTTCCACCGTGGCGCCCAGGTGATGCAGGAACGACTCGACCTCGCGCCAGTGGATGTTCGCGCTGATCGGATCCTGGAAAATGGTGCGGATGAATTGATCGTGTTTGTGGCTCATGACAGCCCCCGCGGTGGCAACTACCTACAGGATATGCCATGGCCACGATCATTGCTGGCGCAACGACGAGCCCGTCTGCAGCGCTCAATCCCGCCAGAGCCAGAGCGTGAACACGATCAGGAACCAGAACAGCGCGGTCAGCCCCGGCATGCCGGCGCACTGGTAGTCCAGCACCGGCAGCGCGGCAGCGGTCAGGAACAGCAGTGCCCGGAGGCCGCCGTGACGGTTCAGGGCCCGCCGTGAAGCTGCATGCCAGGGTGTGGCGAGGCCGGGACGCAGCCAGACCGGGGACAGTTGCGCGGCCGCCCCCGCAACCAGCGGGAACAGGAAGCCGGGCAGGAACACCGCCAGGGGCTGCTCGAGGCCCTGCCAGGCACCCAGCAGGGCGCAGATGAAGCCGGCCAGGGCGGCGGCCAGCACCGGTTCGCCGCCGTGCAATTGCAGTATTTCACGGCCGTACAGGCGCGCCCAGGCCAGGGCCAGGCGCGCCAGCGGCCAGGCCCAGCCGGCCAGGCCGAGCCAGACCAGCCAGTCGGTATCGAACGCCTTGCCCAGAGCCAGCAGCAGGGCCCCCGCCATGGCCCACTTCAGGTCCAGGCGCAGGCGCCAGCCGACCTCGGGGTCGGGCCGGTTGCTCAGGGTCGGCATCAGGACCTGCAGGGTGCCGACGGCCGTGAGCCCAATAAAACCGTACAGGTTGATATGGATGTGGAAGGCCCGCAGGGCCAGATGCTGTTCCGGCAGCCAGGGGATCAGCATGGCCGCCGCCAGGCCCAGGGCCAGACAGGCCATGGCGGCCAGATACCAGTTCAGCCCGGGGTGGGCCGGCCCGACCGCGGCACGGCCCTTGCGCCGCATCCACACCAGCATGGCGATGGCGCCGACGAGGCCGAGCCCGGCCGCCAGCGAAACGGCCGGATAAGCCAACCCGCCGGCAAACACTGCCACCGCCAGCACGCCGGCCATGGCCATCAGCCAGGGCAGCCGGGCCAGCCACGGGCCGGTGCCGCGGCTGCGGGTCAGGACCGGCACGAAATGCTGCATCGCCGCGCTGATCAGGGTCATCACCCCGACCGCCAGGACCAGGTGTGCCCAGAACGGCGTCGACAGCATGTCGACCGCCCGTGGCAGCGCCACCCCGGCCGCCAGCAGGGCCAGGGTGGCGGCGACCAGGAAGACCAGCATCAGAGAGGCTCTGCCTCTCAGGCCCGGATGAAGTCGATCACCACGCCCTGCTCGCCCTGTTCCAGGTAATTCACCGCGATGTTTTCGCCGTAGCGCGCCTGCATCTGCTGCAACAGGGGGATGGGGTTGTGGTCGTTGACGAAGCGCATGCGCTCGCCGGGATGCAGCGCATCGAGGGCGCCGAAGATGGCCGCATGGCGGAAGCGCTTGGCGATGCCGCGGGCGTCGAAGGGGTAGATGCCGTCGGGCGTGGTGTGGTTGTGTACGTGGATATGCATGGCAGGACTCGCACTGTATTGAAGGGAGCCGTCATGATCCGGCATCGCCTCGAGCCGGGCCTTGACCATGGTCAGGCGACGGCTCGCCGGGACACGCACCCGGCGAGCCGCCTGCAGTTTACGCCACCTTGAGGTAGCGCTCCTTGGCCGCGCGCGCCTCGGCCGCCTCTTCCGGGCTATAGGCCTTGCCGGACCAGAGCATGTCGTAAGCGATCTCCTCGTTACCGTTCTCGCACAGTTCCAACACCCTGGCGAACAGCGGCTGGAAGGTGGCGGACCGGTGCGACCGCTCATGGTCCTCGAAGGATTGCCAGAAGGTCACGATCAAGGCCTCCTTGCCCTTCAACGGACTGGCCACGGCCTGGCCCACGGTGGAGCCTTCGTTGGATACCCGGCCGGAGTTCATGGCCACGAAGCCGCCCACGAAGCCGGTGTCGGAATGGTAGGTCTTGACGTTCTCGCACAACTCGGCGACCCGCATTTCCAGGTCATCGGTGCTGTACTCGGGTTTCAGGATCACCCGGTTGAGGGTAATCACGCCGTCGTGGTTGAAGCCATTGATGAGTGCCATGCTGTGCCTCCTTGATTAGCAAATAAGCAATTACTGATTCATGCCGGTTAATAAAAGGCGCATACGCTGCGCCGTGCAATTACCATACTAAATTACTCGACAATAATCAAGTCCAGCTTATGCATTCATAGAATACGTTTATGTATGTTGGCACCAAGCCTGCGCCCGCTTTGACTTCCATCAATGCCGATCACGCTCACGTCGTTACCCTGCCAGGCTGTTACCCGACCCGACTCGAACCATGACCGTCCTCGACACCCTTGCCGCCTCACCCCATCGCGCGCTGTTCCTGTCCGGCGCCATCCAGACCGTGGCGACCATGGCCTGGTGGCTGCTGATCCTCGCCGGCCGACTGGGCGGTTCGGCCATCCTGCCGGAGCCGGCGGTGGCCGCCGCGGCCGGCCATGTCTGGCTGATGCTGTACGGGCTGCTACCGTTCTTCGTGTTCGGCTTCCTGTTCACCGCCATGCCCAACTGGCTGGAAACCGGACCGATCCCACGCCGGCGATATGTCGCCACCGCCGCGCTGATGAGTGTTGGCGCCGCCCTGTTCTATCCCGGCCTGTACCTGCCCGGGCTCGCCATCGTCGCGGTGCTGCTGCACCTGGCCGGCTGGGGCGTCGGCCTAACCGCCCTGCTCGCCTCCCTGCGCGCCTCCGGGGAACCCGACCGGCGCCATTCCTGGGCGGCCTGGGCCGCGCTGGTCATGGGCTGGCTGGGTGGGGCCGCCTGCCTGGGCTGGCTGATGGGCGATGCACCGTGGTTGCTGACCCTGGCGGTCCAACTCGGCGTATGGGGCTTCCTGACCCCCCTGTTCCTGGTCGTCTGCCACCGCATGATCCCCTGGTTCACCAGCCGGGTCGTGGCCAATTACGTCATGATCCGGCCCTACGGCGCGCTCTGGATCATGCTGGCGGCCAGTCTCGGCCATGGCGCCCTGATTGGGTCCGGCCAGACCGGCTGGACCTGGCTGGCCGACCTGCCCCTGGCCGCGCTGGCGCTATGGTTCACCTCGCGCTGGGGCATCGCGCGCAGCTTCGGGGTGCGCCTGCTGGCGATGCTGCACATCGCCTTCGTCTGGGCCGCGCTGGCCTTCGTGCTGTTCGCCCTGGACAGCCTGGCGACCGTCATGGGCTGGCCGGTCGCCTTCGGGCTGGCGCCCCTGCACGCACTCGCCATCGGCTTTTTCGGCAGCATGCTGATCGGTATGGCCTCGCGGGTCAGCCTGGGCCATTCCGGGCGCAAACTGGAGGCCGACAACTTCACCTGGGCCCTGTTCTGGCTGGTGCAGGGGGTGGCCGTGGTGCGCATGCTGCCCGAACTGCTGGCTGCACCCTATGTCCTGATCGTTGTATCGGCCGCGCTCTGGCTGCTCGCCTTCATGCCCTGGGCGGGCCGCTACGGTACCTATTACTGGCGTCCGCGTGCGGACGGCAAGCCGGGCTAAACGGCCGTCTTGCGGGCGACGACCTGGACCA
>JBAZLW010000283.1:0-3805 GCA_041650095.1 Hydrogenophilaceae bacterium
CCGGCCAGATCGATCGCGGCCAGGCTGAAATTGCGCTTATCGAGGTCGAAACGGCCGCCACTGACGGCAAGCTTGTCCAGCACCAGGGCCGGTTCCCCGGCCGTGCTGCCGCGCAGGCGCAGGCCCTCGATCGTCGCGCCCAGTTGATCGAGGCTCAGGCTGAGGTGCTTGTTGTCGTAGCCGACCTTGTAGCGGGTGCTGAAGCCGGCGTTGCCCTCCGGCGCGGCGATGTTCAGCCGCCCCTTCAGGTAAGGCGCCAACTGGGCCAGCGGGACACCCTCGAGGGAGAAGGCCCCAGTCAGGCTGACCGGCTTCAGGGTGAGCTCGCCCTGCCAGCGCAGCTGGCCGCCCAGGGCGGTGCGCGCGGAGACCTGATAGGCGCCCTTGTCGTCGGGCAGGGTGGACAACTCGTCCAGGGTCAGGTCGAGCGGCTGGAAGCCGGTCTCGAACACCGGCGCCACGGTCCGGTCGGCGAGGTCGAGGCGGCCGTCCTTGAGCTCGAAATGGCGGATCAGCAGCCGGGGCAGCGGCTTGTCCGGCTCATCCTCCTCGTCCTTGAAGGCCTCGATGAAGGCGCTCCAGTTCAGCCGGCCGCCCGGCAGCAGGGCGAGGCGCCCTTCCGGCCCGGTCAGGCGGATGCTGTCGAAGGTCCAGGCGAAGCGGATCAGGCTGCTCGCCTCGAAGTCGACATGGAGTTCCTTGAACCCGGCCAGCGGCCTGCCGTCCGGCTCGGTCAGCCTGAGGTTGCGCACGGTCAGCCGGAGCCCGAGCGGGTCGAACTCCGGCCGGTCCAGGCTCAGGTGATGGCCGGTCTTGTCGGCGATGTATTTCTCGGCACCCCACTTCGCCACCGGGCCAAAGCCGAACCAGCCGAACAGCAGATAAGCGAGGAACAGCCCCAGGGCAACCAGAACCGGGGTCTTGAACAGGAATAGACGCAGGCGCGCGAACATGTGAGTCCCCCAATCGTTCGTGGTCATGCTAGCGGTTTCAGGGCCGCCGGGCAGGGTCCGTTGCTACCAGACCGGATGGTCATTGTAGCCGGGGCCGGGCGTCGTTCAGCGGCCGGTCATTCGTCCTCGACGGCGGCGGGCGCGCTCGCTGCCGTCGCGACGGCGGCCGGGCTGGCCCGGCCGAGCCGGACGGTAAGCCAGAAGGTGCTGCCCTGCCCCGGGCTGCTCTCGACCCCCGCCTCGCCGTCCATCAGCCGGGCCAGATGCCGGCTGAGCACCAGGCCGAGCCCGCTGCCGCCATACGAGCGGGTGTTGGAACTGTCCGCCTGCACGAAGGATTGGAACAGGCGGGCCTGCTCCTCGGGGGACAGGCCGATGCCGGTGTCGCTGACCTCGAAGCGCAGCAGGTAGCCGTCCGGGGTGGTTTCCAGGATGCGGCCCGCCAGGGTGATATCGCCCCGCTCGGTGAACTTGACCGCATTGTCGAGGTAGTTGCGCAGGGCCTGGGTGAGGCGGCCGGGGTCGCCATGCAGTACCTGGGGCAGGTCGGAGATGGCGACATGCAGACGCAGGTGCTTGGCGGCCAGGCTGTCGCCCAGCGCGGCCATGAGGTCGTACACCACCCCGGCCAGGGCGAAATCGCGCTGCTCCAGGCCGGCCTTGCCGGCCTCGATCTTGGCCAGGTCGATCAGGTTGTTGAGGATGCCGAGCAGATGGCCGCCGGATCTGATGATGGTGTCGATCTGCGCCGCCTGCTTGGCCGTGACGTCGCTGCGCTGGAGCAGCTGGGCCATGCCGAGCACGCCGTTGAGCGGGGTGCGGAGCTCATGGCTCATGTTGGCCAGGAAGGTGCTCTTGGCCCTGTTGGCGACCTCGGCGGCCTCGGCGCGCTCGGCCAGGTCGGCATTGAGCTGGCTGATCTTTTGCGTGCGTTCCGCCACCAGTTCCTCGAGGTGGCGGCGGTGGCGAGCGAGTTCCTCGTTGGCGCGCTGGAGTTCGCCGATGTCGGTCAGGGCCAGCCAGAGGGTGGCGCTGCCGTCCTCGGCCTCCATGCGCCGGCAACTGAGGTGAACCTGGCAGTGCGAGGCGTCGGCGCGCTTCAGGGCGAGATCGACATGGTGGTGGCCGCCGTCTGTCATGACGCTGGCGAAGGCCTGCTGCCAGCGCCCGCGGTCGGTCAGGACGATGAAATCCTCGAAGCGGCGCTTGATCAGGCTGGCCCGGTCGACCCGGAGCAGCAGGCTGGCGGCGGTCAGGTTCGCCTCGGCGATCCGGCCGCTGCCGTCCAGGGTGAGATAGCCCACCGGGGCGAAATCGTACAGCTCGGTATAGCGCGCCAGGGCGGTCTCCAGCCCGGCGCGGGCCGCGCGCAATTCCTGGTTCTGCATCTCCAGTTCGATCTGATGCACCTGCAGTTCATGCAGCAGGCGCGGCAGGTCGGCGTCGGGCAGGTCGGCAGGGGCCGAGTCTGCCGGCAACTGCGCCTCGGCCAGGCGGCGCAGCCGGTCCGATTCCTCCTGTTTCGTCATGGCTGTACCCTCCCCTCCCCGGCCAGTACCCGCAGTTCCACTTCCAGGCGCTTGGCACGGCTGATGTCGTTGAAGGTGATGACCACGCCGTCGATGACGTTCTGCATCGTCCGATAGGGCATGATCTTGATCTGGTACCAGCGGCCGTCGCCGGTGGCGATCTCCCGGTCCGAGTAGGCCAGGGTGCGCAGCACCTCCTGGGCGTCGTCGGCCAGATCCGGATAGACCAGATCGGTGGCGATGTCGGACAGGGGCCGGCCGACATCGCCCGGGATGAGCTTGAACACCCGCGTCGCCTGGGTGGTGAAACGGCGCACGTGCAGGGCATTGTCGAGGAAGATGGTGGCGATGTCGGTACTGTTGAGCAGGTTCTTCATGTCGTTGTTGGCGGTCGACAGCTCGTCCACCTTGGCCTGCAGCTCGACGTTCACCGTCTGCAACTCCTCGTTGAGCGACTGCATCTCCTCCTTCGAGGTGGTCAGTTCCTCGTTGGTGGACTGCAATTCCTCGTTGGTGGACTGCAGTTCCTCGTTGGCCGACTTGAGTTCCTCCTGGGAGGTCTGCATCTCCTCGCGCAGGGATTGCCTTTCCTGCATGGCCTGGGCCAGGGCCTGCTCCAGTTCCGCCAGCCGCGGACTGCGCCGGGGGCCGCCCTTGCCCTGGGCGCTCGGGGTCGGGGCGGCGGCGACGTCGGCGAACACCACCATGGCCATGCCGCGCAAGGCCGCCGGCTCGGCGATCGGGTGCACGGTCAGGTCGACGAGCTGGCGGCCGCCATTGGTGCCGACGCTCAGGTTGCGGCAGGTCACCGCTTCGCCGCTGCGCAAGGCCTTGGCCAGGGCCAGGACGAGTTCCTGGCGCAGACCGTCCCGGGCCATGGCGTGGATGTTCCAGTTCACCTTGCCGGCCGCCGGTTCCAGGTACTTGCCGGTGCGGCCGCTGATGTAGACCAGGTCGCCGGCGCCGTTGACCAGCACGGCGGCGGGGGAAAACTTTTGCAACAGCAACTGGTCGGCCAGGCCTTGCAGGTTGCTGCTGGCGGGTTCCGGTCTGGCATCCATGGGCGGCTCGGTCGGCTTGTAAACGTGATGGGTGGGAAATTCCATGTCCATGGCCCGCAGGGCGCCGGCGCCGCGCCGGAACAGGCGCGTCTTGGCGTCCAGCACCGCGAACAGGTCGCCGGCGCTGCCGACCGACTCGGAACTGCCCAGCATCAGCACCCCGCCCGGCTTGAGGCTGTAGTGGAACAGGGGCAACGCCTTCTTCTGCAGTTCCGCACCCAGGTAGATCAGCAGGTTGCGGCAGCTCAGAATATCCAGCTTG
>JBAZLW010000284.1:0-3787 GCA_041650095.1 Hydrogenophilaceae bacterium
CATCAGATCAGCCATTTCTTTGCCCACTACAAGGACCTGGAGGCCGGCAAGTGGGTCAAGGTCCAGGGCTGGGTCGGCGCGGCCGAGGCCAAGGCCGAGATCCTGTCCGGCGTCGAGCGCTATAACGCCGCCGCCGACAAACCGATGTTTTAGTGAGTGGTCAGCGTTCAGCCAAGGCGCTTTTAGCCGAAAGCTGATCGCTGACAGCTTCCCTCATGAAAATCTGCATCGTCTCCGATTCCCACGACAACCGCCGCCTGCTCGAACACGCGGTGGCGGATGCGGCCGGCCGGGGTGTCGAGGCGGTGCTGCATTGCGGCGACATCGTCGCGCCGACCACGTTGCGGGTGCTCAAGCGCTTCAACCTGCCGGTGCACGCCATCCACGGCAACAACATGGGCGACATGCACGCCATGCACCAGCTGGCGCACGAGCCGGACAGCCCGGTGCGCTATCACGGCCAGGACGCCCTGGTGCACCTGGGCGGCCGCAGCCTGTTCATGGTGCATTACCCGCACTATGCCGAGGGCATGGCGCTGACCGGCGATTACGACATCGTCTGCTGCGGCCACGACCACCGGGTCAGCGCGCGGCCGGTCGCCAACGTCAAGGGCGGCACCACCTGGCTGGTCAACCCTGGCACCGTGGGCGGCGTCGGCAAGGGGCCGACCTACATCCTGGCCGACCTGGAGACGCTGACCTTCGATATCTACGACGTGCCCACCGAACCGGGCGAGGCCTGCAACGTGCGGCCGGCCAGTGTGCACGTCTGATTTGACGTTTCTTCTTTGTTATCAAAACATTACGTGTTTGTCCGATTTAGCGAGTCTATTCGTGCATAAGAAGTTTCGATTGCACTGATGGTCCGCTGAGGGGTCATCTCGGGTAACATTCGACAGCTTTTGCGGGGCCATTGGATTCCGGCCCCGTTCCATTTTTTGTCTTCAACCTTCGGAGGCGACACATGACGTCTGTTGTGGCGACCAACCAGACCATTCTGGTCGTGGGCGGCGGCATTGCCGGCATGACCGCGGCACTCGAGGCCGCGGAAACCGGCAAGCAGGTCGTGCTGGTGGAAAAGAACCCCTACCTCGGGGGACGCACCGTGCAGCTGTACCGCTATTTTCCCAAGATGTGCCATCCCACCTGTGGCCTGGAAATCAACCTGCGCCGGCTCAAGGCCAATCCGCGCATCCATGTGCTGACCATGGCCGAGGTTACCGGTATCGCCGGCGACAAGGGCAACTACAGCGTCAACGTGAAGCTGGCCCCTCGTTATGTGAACGAGAACTGCACCGCCTGCGGCGAGTGCAACAAGGCCGCGACCACCGAGATTGCCGACGAGTTCAACTACAACCTGGGCAAGATCAAGGCGGCCTACCTGCCGTCCGACATGGCCTACCCGCAGCGTTATGTGATCGACCCCTCCGTGGTCGGCACCAGTGAAGGCCAGGCCATCAAGGCCGCCTGCAAGTACGGTGCGGTCGATCTCGACATGAAGGAAGAGACGGTCACCCTGAACGCCGGCGCCATCGTCTGGGCCACCGGCTGGCAGCCCTACGATGCCGCCAAGATCACGCCCTACCGCTACGGCGAGTTCAAGAACGTCATCACCAACGTCGAATTCGAGCGTCTTGCCGATCCGCACGGCCCGACCGGCGGCAAGATACTGCGTCCGTCCGACGGCAAGGAAGCCAAGAACATCGCCTTCATCCAGTGCGCCGGCTCGCGCGACGAGAATCACCTGCGCCACTGTTCGCGTTTCTGCTGCATGGCCTCATTGAAGCAGACCCGCTATGTCCAGGAAGCCTGGGGCGATGAAGGCAAGTCGACCATCTACTACATCGACATCCGCGCCATCGACCGCTTCGAGGACTTCTATCAGGAAGTGAAGGCCAACCCGAACGTCTCCTTCGTCAAGTCCAAGGTGGCCCGCATCTCCGAGGACAAGAACGGCGACCCGCGTCTGTGGGGCGTCAACACGGAAGGCTACGTCCGCTACGCCGAGCCGCATGACCTGGTCGTGCTGGCCGTGGGCATGGAGCCGTCGGTGAAGAACGTCGCCATCCCCGCCGAGGTGATGGGCGATTCCTCCGGCTTCGTCATGGCCGATCCGAGCAATGCCGGCATCTTCGGCGCCGGCTGCGCCACCAACGCACTGGACGTGAACCGCGCGGTGCAAAGCGCCACCGCGGCCGCCCTGCGCGCGGTCCAGGTGGTCAATCAAGTCGCTCGCGCGGAGGCTTAAGAAATGGCTGAAATCAAACACGCTGCTTACATCTGCAAGGGCTGCGAACTGGGCAACCGCCTGGACACCGCCGCCCTGGTCAAGATCGCCACCAAGGAAGGCAAGATGGCCCTCGTGCGCGAGCACGACTTCCTCTGCTCCGCCGAGGGCGTGGCGATGATCAAGAACGACATCGACAACGAAGGCGTCAGCCATGCCGCCATCTGCGCCTGTTCCCGGCGCGCCAAGACCGAGGCCTTCAACTTCCCGACCGTGGCGATGAGCCGCGGCAACCTGCGCGAAGGCGTGATCTGGATCCGTCCCGACACCGACGAGGCGCGCGAGACTACCCAGGAAATGGCCGAGGACTACGTCCGCATGGCCTGCGCCGAAGTGAAGGCGATGAAGGTGCCCGAGGGCAACCAGAACACCGGCACCACAAAGACTTTGCTCGTGGTCGGTGGCGGCATGTCCGGCATGACCGCCGCCCTGGAGTCCGCCAAGGCCGGCTACAAGGTGGTGCTGCTCGAGAAGAGCGGCGCACTGGGCGGCATGGCCGCCAAACTGTGGAAGCGGATCCCCAACCGCGAGCCGTTCAAGGCCCCGATGGACAACGGCGTCGCCGACCTGGTCTCCCAGATCGAGGCCGATGCCAACATCAAGGTCTACCTGAATGCCGTGATCGCCAAGACCTCCGGTTCGCCCGGTCGTTTCGCGGTCGATATCGCGATCGAGTCCGGCCCGACCGTGACCGAGGACATCGGCGCCATCATCCAGGCCACCGGCTTCACCCCCTACGACGTCAACAAGCTGCCCAATCTGGGCGGCGGCCAGGCCAACGTGGTCGATCAGCTCGGCCTGGAAGCCCTGGCCAAGGCCGCCAACGGTGGCCCGATCAAGCGTGCCGACGGCAAGGAAGTGAAATCGGTGGTATTCGTACAGTGCGCCGGCCAGCGCGACGCGACCAAGGAACACCTGGAGTACTGTTCCGGCCACTGCTGCGCCACCAGCGTCAAGCAGGCCATGTACTTCAAGGACGCCAACCCGGATGTCGACACGGTGGTGCTCTACACTGACCTGCGCATGCCGGGCAACAACGAGGACTTCTACCGCGCCGCCCAGAACAAGGGCGTGATCTTCTCCAAGGGCTCGGTGTCCAACGTCAGCGCCAGCGGTGACGGCTGCACGGTCAAGTTCAAGGACCTGATCCTGAACGAGGAGACCTCGGCCGATGCCGACCTGGTCGTGCTGGCCACCGGCATGGTGCCGACCACCGGCCCCGACCTCGACCAGCTCTCCGAGGCCAACCGCGCCGCCGAGGGTGGCGACGCGGCGGCCAAGGAGCAGGTCGTCCAGATGATGTCCAAGTCGGTCCTCAACCTGGATTACCGCCAGGGTCCGGACGTGCCCCAGTTCAAGCACGGCTTCAACGACAGCCACTTCATCTGCTTCCCCTACGAGACCCGCCGCACGGCCATCTACGCCGCCGGCCCGGTGCGCCGTCCGATGGACATCGCCCAGGCCACGGAAGACGCCACCGGCGCCGCCATGAAGGCGATT